>JBEAZM010000111.1:0-3434 GCA_041170125.1 Actinomycetota bacterium | reverse complement strand
AAAGCGCGGACAGTTTGCCGTTCGCGGAGGATTGGTGGATGTTTTCCCGCCATCCGAGGAGCACCCTTTGCGAATCGAGTTTTGGGGCGACACGGTTGAAGAAATTCGCACATTTGCTGTGACAGATCAGCGCTCCCTCGGTGAGGCAGTGGGGGGATTGTGGGCGCCACCATGTCGGGAGCTGTTGATCACTGATGCGGTTGCTGCTCGAGCTAAAGCTCTCCAAGCTAAGCATCCTGAATTAACTGAGATGCTTGAAAAAGTATCGAATGGTTTGTACCCAGAGGGGATGGAAGCGTTAGCGCCAGTACTCGCTGATGGCATGGAGACTTTCCTTGATGTGTTGCCACCAAACTCGGTAATAATTTCGTGCGATCCAGATCGAATTCGAATGCGTACGCACGATTTGGTCGCAACCAGTCAGGAATTTCTAGAAGCCTCCTGGCATAACGCAGCAGCTGGGAATAAGACGCCAATCGATTTAGCTGCAGCCTCGTATCGCTCACTAGCCGAACTGCGGGAAATCTCAGCTAGGCACAAACACGCTTGGTGGTCGATTAGTCCGCACACCACTGCTGACCTAGATGATTCATCCGTGGTTCTTGCAGCTACACCAGCCACCAACTACCGCGGTGAAATAGACCAAATTCGTCAAGATCTACTTCAAGCCAATTCCGCAGATGTCACTGCGATTGTGGTTGCAGTGGGGCACGGCTCTGCAATGCGCATAGCCGAAACTTTGGGTGGTGCTGATGTAGCAGTCAGTCGAGTTGAGACTCTGCCCGAGAAACTTGAATCCCGCGTCACTTATGTCACGCAAGCGACTTTGGAGACGGGTTTCGCTTTCCCTGCAGCCGGTTTATTTGTGCTGACGGAAGCCGATCTCTCCGGTTCGCGATCTACCTCGCGTTCTGAAAACCGGCTGCCGAGTCGCCGCAAGCGAGCAATCGATCCGTTAACTTTAAAACTTGGCGACTACGTGGTGCATGAGCAGCACGGTGTTGGTAAGTATGTCGAAATGGTTCAGCGAACCGTTGGGACCAGCACCCGCGAGTACCTTGTAATTGAGTACGCCGCATCTAAAAAAGGCCATCCCGGGGATCGACTATTTGTACCAACCGAGCAACTTGATTTAGTTTCGAAATATGTAGGTGGCGACAGTCCTAGCCTTCACAAAATGGGTGGCAGTGATTGGCAGGCCACTAAAGCGCGCGCAAAGAAAGCAGTTCGCCAGATTGCCGCCGAGCTAGTCCGGTTGTACGCCGCGCGAAATGCCTCACCTGGTTTTGCATTTGGCCCAGATACCCCTTGGCAGAAAGAACTTGAAGACGCGTTTGAGTATGTTGAAACCTCGGATCAGATGCAGGTCATCGATGAAGTGAAAGCCGATATGGAGCGTTCAGTTCCTATGGACCGAGTGGTCTGTGGCGATGTGGGTTATGGCAAAACTGAAATTGCAGTGCGTGCTGCTTTTAAGGCGGTGCAAGACGGCAAACAGGTTGCGGTATTGGTCCCAACCACTCTGTTAGTGCAACAGCATTTCAAAACTTTTTCAGGCCGCTATGCAAACTTCCCAGTGAAACTCGCGGCCCTGTCTCGCTTTCAAACGGAAGCCGAGTCAAAAGCTGTAATCGCTGGCCTAACCGATGGTTCAGTAGACATTGTGATTGGAACCCACCGCCTCTTGACCAAAGACATTCGGTTTAAGGACTTAGGTCTGGTGATTGTGGATGAAGAGCAGCGATTTGGGGTCGAGCACAAGGAACATTTGAAAGCCCTCCGCACAAATGTTGACGTGCTAACAATGTCCGCAACCCCAATCCCACGTACGCTCGAAATGTCGCTGACTGGTATTCGGGAAATGTCGACCATTGCTACACCTCCAGAACATCGACACCCAATTTTGACTTACGTTGGACCGTACGATTCGAAGCAGGTTGCAGCTGCAATTCGGCGCGAGTTACTACGCGAAGGGCAAGTTTTCTACGTACACAACCGAGTTCGCTCGATTGATGCAGCAGCTTCGAAATTGCAGGAGTTAGTTCCAGAGGCGCGCATTGTGGTTGCGCATGGTCAGATGAATGAACATCGACTTGAACAAATCATCATGGACTTCTGGGAAAAGAAGTTTGATGTATTGATTTCCACGACCATCGTTGAGAGTGGATTAGACGTCCCAAACGCAAACACTCTAATTGTTGAGCGGGCTGACGCTTTTGGTTTATCCCAGCTACACCAATTAAGAGGGCGCGTGGGACGAGGCCGCGAACGTGGTTACGCCTATTTCTTGCATCCCGCCGACAAACCATTATCTGAGACTGCATCTGAACGGTTGAACACAATCGCTGCTCACACGGATCTGGGCGCAGGCATGCAAGTGGCGATGAAAGATTTGGAAATTCGTGGCTCAGGCAATCTGCTTGGCGGGGAACAAAGTGGTCACATTGCCGATGTTGGATTCGACCTGTACGTGCGCCTGGTTGGCGAGGCCTTGAGTGAATTCAAAGGTGAAGTAGACACCTCAGTTAGTGATTTGAAAATTGAACTACCGCTCGATGCGCATATTCCACACAGCTATGTGCCAGCTGAGCGATTGCGGCTCGAAATGTACAAGCGAATTGCGGATGCACATGTGTCGGCAGATTTAGAGGCAGTTCAAGCCGAGTTAGAAGATCGTTACGGTCCGATTCCAGATCAAGTTAGAGCTTTGCTCCAGGTTGCTGAGATTCGAATTGCAGCGCACCCACTTGGCTTGCGCGAACTTGTCGCAGCTGGTCCGACAGTGCGGTTTGCCCCGGTGGAGTTGCCTGATAGCGTCCAAGTTCGGCTGGCCCGACTCTATCCGCGCGCCACGATTAAACTAGCCACCCGCACGGTTCTGATTCCCAAGCCAACGCCGAAAACAATCGGCAAAGGTGAAGTTTCGGATGCTGAACTCTTGCAATGGGTTTGGGGAGTGCTGAGCGCCATCTCGGGCCAAAGTCTTGGACCGCAGTCAAAGGAGTCAGAGTGAAAGCAAAATTCGCAGGTGCACTTGCAGTTGTATTAATGCTTGCAGGTTGCAGTGCAGTGAACGAATCTGGCATGGCTGCGATTGTCGGCGAAAAGCGCTTGAGTGTTGCAGATGTTGCGGCTATCGCGGATGAGGTGCAAACGACACTCGCGGAATCGGATCAGGCCCCAAGCATTGATACCTTGCTTTTAAATCAAACCACTGTAACTTTGTTCGTGCGCTACGAAATCTCCAAAATCATGGCGACCGCTTTGAAAGTTGAAGCCACCAAGAGCCAGATTGATAAGGAATACGCAGTCCTGGTGCAGAGCCAAGGTGGCGAAAACAATCTTGCCCAAAGTGCTGCTCTCTCTAATATCGCACCGAGTTACTTGCGCAAATATCTTGAGTCTCAGTTGAACTTCAATAACTCAATCGCCTC
>JBEAZM010000110.1:0-3187 GCA_041170125.1 Actinomycetota bacterium | reverse complement strand
CGAACTGGAACAACAATCGAGGGTTCGTATCCTGCAAACATATCGTTGACTTGAAAGTTTCGATTCAAAATAAATGATTTGGTGTTAATCCGATGCCAGTAGCTATCTTCTGTCCATACTTCTTTTCGTGGATCAGCAGATATGTGTGGCGTAAGAACCGTTTCAATTGCATCAGACATTGCTGCAAGATTTAGGGCAGTTGCTGTTTTATTGACTTGAAAGACTTTACGTTGGTACTCAAACTTGCATGCGGGCACTTCCATGCATTTCACAAACATGATTCCACGGTCATAAGGGTCATAGAAATCAAGGTAGTCAGCCCAAGTCTGATCAGTGCCCCAGGGCAACATGCTGAACTTATCGAGCACATCCGCATGCAAGTAGTAGTTGTTCTTGATTGTGTGAGCGTAGCCATCCCAGTGGCCGATATAGATTTCGGTGGCCCACATGGTCAGTAATTGTTGCCAGTCAGTGCGAGTTTTAAATGCCTCAAACCAAGACTCTCCACTTAGGTTATTTATCAAAGTGAGATTCTTTAGGTTTAGTCGATCGAGAGGATCGCCTTCATCTACTTCGAAAGCACCCTCATTGTTTGGCCAGACGTCCATCCAATAAGACCCCTCATAGAGGTGTTTTGTACTATCGAACCAACGACTCAACATCAAATCATCGATAGTTTCGATGTTTGCATACAGTCCGTAGAGAACCCCGTTAACCCGCACATTTGCATACCCAACCCGCGGAGCTGCAACGCCCATCGCTCGGAAAACTCTGTAGCTCAAAGCCTCGTGGACGAAAGATCCATCCTGAACCATGTTGTTCAGAGTTAGTTTCTTTAACCCGCCAGTGAGACTTCTATATTCCTTAGGAACTTTGATCTTAAAGGCGGCTTTTTGGTTTAGGTTCCTAAGCGAGCCAAGTCCGCCTTTCAACCGAATCTCAACGGGGAATGTGTCGGAAAAAGTAGATGAGGTTTTAATTCTCATGCTGCCAGCGACATATTCTTTTGGAGAACTCCAAAGCGCATTACGGCTTGCTAACGGCAGATCCAAATCAATCGCAACCACTTTTAATGGGTCGAAGATTTCAGCAGCAGCATCGACGCCTTCTACGTATTCCGAGGCAAGCGCTGGAATTGCGCCGAGGCTCAGAATTGAAGTGAATAGAGCTATGACAAGTCGCTTCCGTAAACGCATGCAGGCTCCTTGAAGGTTCGGAGCATTATTGCAGACTTAAATATGAATGTGCTGCTGGAATCGGCATTTCTGATTCCAGCAGCACAAGACAATTATTTGATTGTTACGCGATCAAAGCGTTTTTTACCCACTTTTAGAACTAGGACATCGCCACTTTGCAATTCAAATCTTTTCGTTGCGAATTTATTTCCCAGTTGGTTAAGCCGAGTCTTTATTAGCGTCCGAATCATTTTGCCCTCTCGGTACAGATTCACCTTTGCGACCTGATTTCGATATTTGGAGGATACATTGATTGCGTATGTGCGGGCATTGTTCTTTTGGCTACCTGCGATTAAGAACATTTTCTCGGAGGAGTGGCTCTTCTCAAGACTCGAACCTCCAGAATCTGTCACAGCCGTGAACTTGATAATTCTTGGCAGACCGTCATTTTCAGCACTATCAATTGCCCAGCGCCAGCCCTCGCCCGCAAACTCCCAGCCGTAGTCAACGAACATTGAAAGATTCCTCATCGCCTCTAGCGTTGCGGAATTAACCAGAGTAGTAGAAGTGCCAAGCTCGCTCTCGAGGTAAATTGAAGATGATTGGTAATCCAGCCACACCCCATTTGCAAAAGCGTCAATTACTCGCTCTTCGGTTGCTGTGATAGTCGGAACCACAGTTGTATAGGTGTTGTGAATTTTGTGATCTCCGCGGGTTCCGGTGTACCCAATCAGTCCGGCTGCATGGTTACCGGCCAATAATTGACCGCGAGCAAATGAGTCCTGGATTGCTACAGCCCCATTTCCAGAATTTGAAAATCCAATCAAGCCGCCTGCGTAGTTTGCATTCGGTGCGGTGATATCTGCGATAGCCCAAGACTTTAGGATCTCAAACTGACCCTCGGTATATCCGACTGCACCACCTACGTATGTATCCTCGAGGTAAGAGTTTTCAATGACTCCCTCGAAGGAACTGTTTTGGATTGTTCCGCCGTTGCTTATAGACCCGCCAACAATTCCACCAACATATCGGCTGTATCCCGAGTCGATGGTTGCCTTTACATGAACATTGTCTAGAAGCGCCGACTCTTCGATTGCACCAACAGCTCCGCCAATGTAGTTATTGTCGTAGTTCGGGTCGAAAGGTTCATTCATATGAATATTGCCAGTCGATTTTGCATCAATCAGATTTGCACTGAAATACATTTGTCCAATCAAGCCACCAACGTAGTACGCATTGTTTGGGATTAGTTGGTCGCTGTAGCCGAAAATAATATCCCCAGTATTTTCAGCATCCTTAACCAAAAGTGATTCACCCATACCAGCGATTCCGCCAATTCGGTAACTGCCTTGAATAGTGCCGGAATTTTTAACATCAAGCAAAATTGCATTGTAAGTGTTGCCAACAATGCCGCCAACAGTCTCCGCATTAATGAATTGCGTGTTGTCTGCAAAAACGGCTGTCTTCATTTCGCCATTAAATTCAAGGTTTCGACCAGAGCCGTAGCTGAACTCCCCGAATAACCCACCAATCCCACTCAAGTAGGTCGCATCATTCCCAATAACTGAAATGGTTCCTGAACCTTTAATGTTTTGGACATTTGAAGAGTCAATGCCGCCAATAATTCCACCGACGTAACTTCCAGCTGAGGCGACATTAAGATTTGATTCGATATTTCTTATGTCTGAGTAACTAACACTTCCCGCTAGAGCGCCAAAGTAATATTTGTAATTAGCAGCAGAAGTGGAAGATACAGAAATTAGCTGCGGGTCTGAAACTAGTTTTATGTTTTGAAGAACTGAATTTCGGACAACTCCAAAAAGTCCTTGTTCTCTTTCATCGCGCAAGATGTATAGATTATTTATCGTGTAGCCACCACCATCGTAACTTCCATAAAAAGGTTTATTTCTGTCTCCGATTGGGGCCCAACCAGACTGGTAGTTGTTCCAAACTTCACCATTTTTGGAAAGATCAATATTTGCAGTCTGCTTGAAGTGGACAAATTTAGAATC
>JBEAZM010000109.1:0-5117 GCA_041170125.1 Actinomycetota bacterium | reverse complement strand
CCGACATCCGCTAGATAGGCTACGCCCCTATGACCCCGGAAAAACTTGCTGAACATATCTTGGCCAGTGTTCAGGCTGCCGTAACGCATGGCACGCTAAATATAGGTGTTGAACAAATCCCGACCAACACGAAAGTGGATCGCCCTAAACAACGCGAACACGGCGATTGGGCAAGCAACATTGCGATGGTGTTGGCGAAACCTGCTGGGGTCGCGCCGAGAGTGGTTGCAGAAGCAGTGGTGGCCGAGCTCATTCAGGTAGCGGGGATTGCTAAAGCAGATATTGCAGGTCCAGGATTCATCAACATCACACTCGAAGCAGCTGCCGCAGGCGAGTTGGCTCGGGACATCGTTTCGACGGGCAAAGATTTCGGCAAAGGCCATCAACACACTGGCGAAAAAATCAACGTTGAATTTATCTCCGCAAACCCAACCGGGCCGTTGCATCTTGGCCACACACGTTGGGCTGCCGTAGGCGATGCCATCGCGCGAGTACTTGAAGCTGCTGGTGCCGAGGTTGCTCGAGAGTTTTACATCAACGACCGTGGTGTGCAGATGGACAAGTTCGGTGCCTCAGTGATGGCAGCGGCTCTTGGAAATCCAATTCCTGAAGATGGCTATCACGGTGCCTACATCCAGGATTTGGCACAACAAGTTGTGGCCGAAAATCCGGAGATAAAAGATTTGCCAGAAGCCGAGCGGTTGATTGCATTTCGCGAAGCTGCCTACAAACTACAACTTGCCCAACAGCAAGGCGTGCTTGCAAACTTCAATACCCACTTTGATGTTTGGTATTCCGAACGCTCACTACACGAATCAGGTGCAGTGGATCGCGGATTTGAAAAACTCAAATCCGAAGGTCATATGTTTGAAGACGGTGGTGCAACCTGGTTGCGCACAACTGATTTTGATGATGACAAAGATCGAGTTTTGATTAAAGCAGATGGTGAACTTACCTACTTCGCCTCCGATACTGCCTATTACGTTGACAAGCGTTACCGTGGATTTGATCGTTGCATTTACTTATTAGGCGCAGATCATCATGGTTATGTGAATCGTTTGCGTGCGGTTGCGGCTTGTGCTGGTGATGACCCCGATAAAAACATTGAAGTGCTGATTGGTCAGCTCGTGAAAATGATGAAGGGCGGCGAAGAAGTTCGTCTATCTAAGCGAGCTGGCAACATCATCACGCTCGAAGATTTGGTGGATGAAGTTGGGGTGGATGCCGCGCGTTACAGCTTGATTCGGTATCCAGTGGATTCGCCATTGTTGCTGGATTTGGACTTACTGATCAAGCGCACCAACGACAACCCAGTTTTCTATGTGCAGTACGCACATGCGCGAATCTCTTCAGTGCTGCGTCAGGCTGGCGAACTCGGTATCGACTACTTGCAGGCTGAATTCAAACCAGGTGAACTCACCCATGAACGCGAAGCAAAGTTGCTGTCTGCGCTTGGTGAGTTCTCGCGCGTTGTGGCGGCGGCTGCCGAACTCCGGGAACCACATCGGGTTGCGCGTTATCTAGAAGATCTCGCTACCGATTACCACCGTTTCTACGATGCTTGTCGCGTATTACCGCAGGGCGACGATCCAGTTACTGACCTGGTGATAGCGCGGTTGTGGCTTGGTGCAGCGACGCGCCAGGTGATTGCAAATGGTCTCGATCTATGTGGCGTTAGTGCGCCGGAGCGGATGTAGCAATGGCACTCGAACCACGTGTATGGCCAGATTCCGCGCAGCTCGATGAGGCTGGTGAACTAATCATCGCTGGAGTGAGCGCACGTGACTTAGTGCGGGAATTCGGTACGCCACTTTTCGTCGTTGATGAAGCGCACGTTCGAACTCGGGCGCATGAATTCAAAACTGAGTTCGACGACGAGCATATGCCTTTCACAGTTCACTACGCGAGCAAAGCTTTCAGTGCAATTGAAATTCTGAAGTGGGTGCACGCTGAAGGTCTCGGTGTAGATGTTGCGACCGGTGGCGAACTCGCAATGGCGCAGGCTGCTGGTGTACCGGGCAAACACATCGTGATGCATGGCAACAACAAGTCGATGCACGAATTGCAACGCGCTGTTCAGGCTGATGTTCGCTACATCGTCGTGGATTCATTCGATGAAATCGACCGGCTTGCGCAATTAGCCCGCGGTGCTTCGAAACCGATTGATGTTTTGCTGCGACTCACACTTGGGGTAGAGGCTCACACCCACGAGTTCATCGCGACGGCACATGAGGATCAAAAGTTCGGCCTCTCAATCGCAAGTGGGGCAGCTGAGCGTGCGGTCATTGCACTTACTGAAACCCCGAATGTGCGGTTGTGTGGTTTTCACTATCACATCGGCTCGCAAGTATTTGATACTGCTGGATTTTCGATTGCAGTATCGCGTGCACTCGGCTTCATTGCGCACCTGCGCAACGAGCATGGTTTTGTGACGCTTGAACTTGATATTGGCGGTGGTCTTGGTGTTGCTTACGTGCCGACTGATGACCCGATGCCGATTGCAGACTTTGCGCATGAACTTCGCAATGTGATTCGGGCGGAATGCGCAGACTTGGGAATCCCAGTGCCGAAACTTTCACTGGAACCTGGTCGCGCTGTTGTCGGTGGATCGACCGTCACTTTGTATGAAGTCGGCACCATCAAGCCGGTTGAACTCGATGGCGGTCAGGAACGGGTGTATGTCTCTGTCGATGGTGGCATGAGTGATGCAATTCGCACGGCACTCTATGGCGCCGAGTACACAGTTCGACTTGCAAACCGCGCGCCGATGGATGTCATGGTCCAATCACGTGTCGTCGGCAAACACTGTGAAACCGGTGACTTGGTCGTGCGCGATTGCCAGTTGCCAGCTGACATTCGACCTGGCGATTTGCTTGCTGTCGCAACCACTGGTGCCTATCACTACAGCATGGCATCGAATTACAACCTAGTGCCGCGACCAGCTGTGGTTGCGGTCAAAAATGGTCGAGCTCGACTGATTGTGCGGCGGGAGAGCGAAGCGGATTTACTGCGATTGCAGGTGAGTGATTCCTAATAATTGGCGGAAAATGCCTCGGTTTACTGCAAGGTTTCCGCTTTTTGTTCGAGAAAAAACTCAGTTCGTTACGATTCGCCCCTGAAAAGCCCAACCCAAGGAGTCCGGCATGGCCGCATCTAAGCCCACCCTGCGCATCGCCCTGTTAGGCGCAGGCACTGTTGGCTCGGAAGTGGTGCGATTACTCGAGGAAAACTCAGCTGATTTCGCTGCTCGTACGGGCGCTAACCTCGAACTTGTTGGGGTGGCAGTTAAAGACGTCTCCAAACCTCGCCCTGGCATCAAACCTGAACTCCTAACCACGGACGCCGAAGCCATGATTGCGAGTGGTGTCGATATTTTGGTCGAGGTTATGGGTGGCATTGAGCCCGCCCGCTCATTGATTTTGCAAGCAATTGAGCAAGGCGCATCAGTAGTTACTGCTAACAAAGCGTTGCTCGCAGCTGACGGTGCCACACTGCACGCGGCTGCCGACCAAGCCGGCGTCGACTTGTACTACGAAGCATCGGTTGCGGGTGCGATTCCGCTGTTGCGGCCATTGCGCGAATCGATGGTGGGCGACCAAGTGCGACGAGTGCTTGGCATCGTTAATGGCACGACTAACTACATGCTAACCAAAATGGATGAGACTGGTGCGAGCTACGACGACGTTTTAGCTGAAGCTCAGGCGCTTGGTTATGCCGAAGCAGATCCAACCGCAGATGTCGAAGGCCACGATGCGGCAGCCAAAGCTGCAATTCTGGCAAGTCTCGCTTTTCACACCCGCGTCACCATCGAAGACGTTTATTGCGAGGGTATTTCAAAAGTTACTGCTGCTGATATTCAGGCCGCAAAAGACATGGGCTTTGTTGTGAAGTTGCTAGCGGTTGCGGAGCTTTCCGAAGATGAAGCTGGCGTTGTGGTGCGAGTGCACCCGACGATGGTGCCGCGCGAGCATCCAC
Source organism: Actinomycetota bacterium (assembly GCA_041170125.1). Taxonomy (GTDB): domain Bacteria; phylum Actinomycetota; class Actinomycetes; order S36-B12; family UBA5976; genus JAFMIT01. Next base: position 1,142 of record JBEAZM010000109.1, on the reverse strand, counting down.
TAGCTTCAGTGCGGTTGTCCTTCAATGCAGTGTTCGTCGAGGCTGACGCTGCGGGACAAGTCATGTTCTACGGCAGAGGTGCGGGTGGCGCACCAACAGCGTCGGCAGTGCTCGGCGACGTGGTTGCGGTTGCGCGTAATCGCGTGGCTGGACGGGTTGGCCCCGGTGAGAGTTCCTACGCTGAACTCGAAGTCCGCGGAATCGAAGCTGCCACAACTCGCTACGCCATTAACTTGCAGGTCGATGACCAACCAGGCGTGCTAGCTGCGATTGCAAACGTGTTCGCCGAAAACTCAGTGAGCATTCAGGTTGTGCGACAGGATGGCAGTGGCGACGACGCACATCTACTCGTGCGCACCCATGCCGCAACCGATGCAGCACTTTCAAAAACTTTAAACCAACTACGTCAGATGAGTGCCGTTCGCAACATCGTGGGCGTCATGCGAGTTGAGGGAGCGAACTAATGGCACACCAGTGGCGTGGCTTGATTCGAGAATATTTCGATCGGTTACCGGTGACGGAGAAAACGCCAGTAGTGACTCTGCACGAAGGTGGCACGCCACTTGTGTATGCCTGCGAACTCAGCGAACGCGTAGGTGCTTCGGTTTGGCTCAAAGTTGAAGGCATGAACCCGACTGGATCTTTTAAAGATCGCGGCATGACATTAGCAATCTCGAAGGCAGCGGAGAACGGTGCAAAAGCGGTTGTGTGTGCATCGACGGGCAACACCTCAGCATCGGCCGCCGCGTATGCAGTTAAGGCCGGAATGACTGCAGTGGTGCTTGTGCCAGAAGGCAAAATTGCAATGGGCAAGCTTGCTCAAGCGATCGTTATGGGTTCGAAGTTGATTCAGGTTGAAGGCAACTTCGATGACTGCCTCACACTCGCACGTGACCTGGCTGCTGACTACCCGATTGAGCTTGTGAACTCGGTAAATCCAGTTCGAATCGAAGGCCAAAAAACTGCTTCGTTTGAAATTGTGGATGCGCTCGGCGATGCGCCAGACATTCACATCTTGCCGGTCGGCAATGCTGGCAACATCACTGCATATTGGAAAGGCTTTAAGGAATATGCAGCTGATGGTCCAGCTACTCGCACGCCGCGAATGTGGGGATTCCAGGCTGAAGGTGCTGCGCCAATCG
>JBEAZM010000108.1:0-2942 GCA_041170125.1 Actinomycetota bacterium | reverse complement strand
CTCGTAGGCATGTATCCAACTCGCCATGATCTCCTTCAAAAATACGGGAGCCTGTGCGGCGAACTGGGCATCGTATCGATTCGCCTTAATCAACCTAATGAAGCCTTGGATTCTACGTTCGAAGGATTGCAAATTCAGTCGCAGCTTGCAATCAAATATCCAGATCGCCCGGAGTACTTGGGTGAGAAGGCTAAGTCGCTGATCAATCTGGTCGCGATTCTAGGGTCTTTGAATCGGCTTCAGGAAGCAATCACCCACGGTAGTGAGCTTATTGAGATTCAGACAAGGCTCAGCCTAGAGCATCCTGAGCAAGCGGATTACGCCTACGGTTTAGCGGCCTCATTGAATATCTTTGCAACCGTACACGGCCGACTTGGAGAAAATGTCTTAGCTTATGACTATTTTGATCAGAGCTATTCGATTTATACCGAATTGATCGAGCGAAACCCCTCCGTCAAAACCTACCGAGCAGGGTTCGCCAACAGTTGTTTATCAAAAGCCGAATTGGCACTCCGTTCTAGCGATTTGCATCTGGCAATCGATGCTTATTCGCAAGCGATTGAAATCATTTACCTCATGAGACCTTTTGGTCTCCTTGCTGAATCGAAGTTGCTTGCCAATGCCTACCTTGGCCAAGCATCCGCATATCAAGCACTTGGAAACCATGCAGCAAGCCGAGTGTGTGCCCAACTTGGCGCTGACACTATTGAGACATGTAAGGATGCAGACCTTCAGTGCCACGAGATTTTGAGAAGGTGTTTAGAATTGGCCGTATCGAAGGTTGATGGCGCGTCTGGCTAATTAGCCGGCGGAAGTTTCCTGTAGGCCGATTCCTAGTTCATTCTCAACACAGGGTTTTTCCCTGTGTTTGTCAGTTTCCCGACTCCCAACGACGAGCCATCGCAGCTGACCATCTTGATCTGCGTGCCATACCCTCAAGATGGATGGAATCCCCGAAGAGGATTTTGAAATGCACAAGGATGTCGTCCATGGTGCCTATCAGAGTTGGGCTCAAACAGGCGCACCTTGAGTCTACACCCAAAGAGCCCCCGCTTGGATAATCCAACTCTCAAGCCCGTCTATGGTTACCTACTTCGGTATATCTGCCGAAGTAATCTTATGCACTTTTCCGTCTTGTTTGATCGCATAGCCATCGCCAGTTTGGGCCTTGGACTCATAGGCAATCACCTGAGGTGACTCTACATTATCCATGATTTGCTTACCCCAAATCACCTTAATTTCACCCGACTTGATCGCTTTGATCGCGGTATCAAACTGTCCGGCGTAGTTATCGATGTCGTTCAAGCTGTTTAGCGGCGCGTCGCCATAGGACGCTTGAACGATCATCGCGTGCGTTTCGGTTAATGCAGGCGATGCTTCCGGGGGAATTTGCGTTACCGCTTGCTTGGACGAACCACAGCCAGAAATAACGCACATCCCAATGACTGAAAGTACAAGGAAAGAAATCGGTTTCATGGATTACTCTGTTTCAGTAATGATTTCACCGCCAGCACGACTGCCAAGAGCTTGCCAGGTGGCGAAATCAATGTTGTCCGAAAAGAGGCGAGTGGATCCGTCGGCCATGCAAATACTTACGCCACCGGAATGGTAGCTGGCTGCTGGAAGGTGGCCCTGTGCAAAACTTGTGTTGCCGCACCCATATCGTTGTTGTGCTATGTCTTGTGTTTGACGATTCCAGTTCGGTGGCAAAGTGTGTGAATACGCGATGGTAGGACTAATTGAGCCGCGATAGTACTGCAAACCGCCATATCGGAAATAAGTTGTTCCGTTTGGCCCTGGATTGCACAGTAGCAGATTTCTCCCATCGGACAACTGAGCAGGCGTCGTGTAGGCCACTCCATTGAACATGCTCGTTGTGTGATCGAACATGCCTGTTTGGCTGTTATGGAAATTACCTCGCTTGATTTCACCAAACATCGCTGTGTTGCTGGTTCCATCAGTAATGGAGGAGTGCTTGGGGCCTTTGAGAAGCTGTCCCGCAGGCGGGTTGGGCATACAGAAGATTCCGTCACCAGGTTGGCCACCACGGAAATCCGCGTTTGCACCGGTCGAAATCATGTAATTCGATCTACCAGCTTCGCCACCGCCGACCGGTTGAGTCGTGGTTGACGGATCCGACGGGCACAAGTACATAGGAACTTGAGTGATTCGAGCTAGTGCATTGGCTCCAGTTCTCGCCGGAATGCTCGCATTAAGTGGGGCGTCGCTGTTGACGTTGTAGTTCAGGTCCCAAAGACTGTTCAGATTGCTTTGTTCAACGTACGTCAGCAAGAACACTTGAGGAGATGCGTCTGAATAATAAGTCGTCGGGACTTGGGTTGTAGGATTGGGCAGTACCTTTGAATGCCTTCGCGGAGGAAAGTACTTCATCGCGCTTTCAAAATTGTGTGATGCCAATCCCATTTGGCGAATGAAGTTTTGGCACTGCATTCTTCTGGCGGCTTCGCGAGCAGCTTGTACCGCAGGTAGCAGCAAGCCAACCAAGACACCGATGATTGCAATGACCACCAGCAACTCTACGAGCGTGAATCCACGTCGAATAACTCTCATCGAAAAGACCCTCGAACTAGATAAAATTTAAAATAAGTTCACCAAATGTAAGAATAGAAGGAAAGAGTGGCTGTGGCAAGAAGCTTTTCCTCGGAAATTTCCCCAGAGATTGCATTGGCCACCTCTGTCGGATTTGCTCCCGTGGCGGCGTTTGCTGACTGGTTTGCGAGAATATTACGGTTGTGTAAGCGGTAAGGTTATCCATACCAGGCCGCTCACACGGCTGATTAAACGCCATCGAAGGAGGTAGGCAATCGTCAACGGATCTTTGTCCAGAATTCGCAATTAGCGAGTACTAGCGTTGGTACGCATTTGCAAACCCGACTGCTATTTGAAATTACTGAGCAGTGTGCTTCTTGGGCTTGTAGATC
>JBEAZM010000107.1:0-2632 GCA_041170125.1 Actinomycetota bacterium | reverse complement strand
GGAAAAACGGCTGCACGAAAAAATGGCAGAAGTTGTTGATGATTATGAAAAATTAGCTGAACTTGCGGTCAAGCAAAAAGAGATTGAAACTGAACGCGCTGAGCTCGAGGTTGAATGGCTAACTGCTTGTGAACTAGCTGGCGAGTAGCAGTTATGCCTTCAAGAAATAGTTGCAGAGTGGATCTGTAAGCCGGGTTCTGTACTGCGATGCAGTGACGAACATCTATCTGGTTGGGCTGTTACCAACCCAATCATGCGGTCTACCTGTGAACTCGCACGAGCAGCGCTCCCCTGGTTTCCCAGTTACGTTCACACAGATGCAAGCATCCTCTTGACCTTGCTCCAAGTGGGGTTTGCCGAGCTTTTGAGGTCACCCTCAAAACTGGTGGTCTCTTACACCACCGTTTCACCCTTACCAATCAAGTTGGCGGTCTGTTTTCTGTGGCACTTTCCCGCGAATCACTTCGGGTGGGTGTTACCCACCACCTTGCTCTTCGGAGCCCGGACTTTCCTCAGCTTTTGCCGCGTTCGTCCGATCCACTCTGCGTGGGAGAAATGTAGAGAGTTTTAGCAAAAATAGGAAAGCCCGCGTAAGCCGCGGGCTTTCTGCGCAGTGGCCTCAACAGACGGGGGTCTGGATCACACGGAAGGGATCGCTGACGGCCTAAAGGCTCGTTCAGTGATGGCACTGCGCGCAATTAGGTTGTCTAGTCGGCATCTCGCCCAAGAGCAATAGTTTTTAGATATACGTTTCAATAATTTTTTCAGTGATTCCAGCAGCAGCTAGGTCTAACGCCCGGTTCGCCATAGCGTCTGCCGCAGAATTTTCGGCACGTGGAATCCAGACAAATCGTAATTGTTGGGCTGGGAATAGTTTGTTCGCAATAAGTGCCAGGTCCCGCATATCTGGATGCTTAATTTTCCATCGACCAGACATTTGCTCCACAACGAGCTTTGAGTCCATCCGGACTTCAACCTTTGCGTCAGGGTGAAACTCCGCCAGGTACTTCAGTCCTGCAACCAGTCCGTTGTATTCCGCAACGTTGTTCGTGGCAGTACCTAAAAATTCAGCAATCTCAACCACTTTTGTGCCATCAGCGCGATAAATCACAGTTCCGTATGCGGCTGGTCCTGGGTTGCCCCGCGAGCCACCATCGGCGTACAGCACAAAGTCCATTACAAACCAGACTCTTCAGTTCTAACCAAAATCGCGCGGCATTCCTCACAGCGAATCAATTCATCGGAAGCGGCTGTCCTCGCGTGTTGGATGGCATTTGGAGCTAACTGCATGCCACAGCCAAGGCACTTTTGTTGTTGCAACAATGCTGCGCCTACTCCGTCGTTGTCGGTGCGGATTTTTTCGTAGAGACCGGTTAGTTCTGCCGGTAATGCCGACACCACATCTGCGCGCAAAGTCTGCAGCATTTCAAGTTCGGAGTTGATGTCGTTTTGTTGAGTGGCAATTTCAGCTTCAAGTTCGGCAACCACGACTGTTTGATCTGTCATTTGCTTTCGAACCTCGGCAAGTTGCAAGTTGTAATTTTCTTGCTTTTGCATAACTTCAATTTCAGCATCTTCTAACTCCGCCTGACGTCGGCCAAGCGAGGTAACTTCGTGTTGAAGTTCGCTGAGTTGTTTAGAGTCAGAAATCGCACCAGAGTTCAATAACTCTTGATCTTTTGCTGACCGCAGGCGTACGACTTCAACGTCTTCTTCGACTTTTGCAATATCGAGCTCTAAATCAGCGATGTAGGTGATTAATGCAATTTCGTCTTGCCGCAGTCGTGTCGCTACATTCTGAGCAGTTGCCAGCAATGGCAGTTGTGGAAGATTCGCGACTCGATATTGGGCTTTAGTGATTTTTCCATCAATTTCAGCAAGCTCTAAAAGCTTGCGTTGAGCCCATTCATCAAATTTTGCCATGCGCGTATTGTCCCTGAATTTCTAACTCTTAATTCCAACCCAAGGTGTTGACTTTCGAAATCTCAACCTCGAAACCTTCAAGTCTTGTAGCCAAACCTGATAACCACAGACTTTCAGCCAAGGCATGGTTAATCTCGATCACTGCACAGCCACCAGCTTCTAAGTGCTCCTGCAAGGGGTGGTGCCGAATATCAGAAGTCACGTACACATGGGCACCAGCAGCACTCGCGGTCGCCATGAAGGAATCCCCTGACCCGCCAACAATCGCGACTTTTCGCACCTCCAAACTGGCATCACCAGCGAAACGAACACTCGTGTCGTTTAGATGTTGGCTAATTTCCTTCGCCAAATCTGAAAGCACAATTCCCTCAGGCAGTATTCCCACCCGCCCAATGCCAAACCTCGAATCACGCTCGAGCGGCACGAGCGGCGCAACATCTTGAAGGCCAATCAAATCCGCAATCGCATCCGACACACCTGGATTCACAACATCAGCATTTGTGTGAGCATTCATCAAAGCCAATTTGTTTCGCAATGCCAAGAATGTGGTTTCAATTTTGTATGGAGCCGAGTTTGGCGAGTGCCGATTCAAAAAAAGCGGGTGGTGACTGATTACGAGATCAAAATTGTTGCGACTTGCATATTCAACCACGGCTTTCGTGATATCCACGCTCAACAGGATTTTTTGGATTGGCTGTTCCCAATCCCC
>JBEAZM010000106.1:0-5264 GCA_041170125.1 Actinomycetota bacterium | reverse complement strand
ACTTGAAGCCGAACTTGCTGTTGTGCAGCAGCTTGGTTTTGCAAGTTTCTTTTTAACAGTTGCAGAAGTCGTTTCGATAACTAAACAGATGGGAATTCGTGTAGCGGCACGGGGTTCGGGGGCCGGAAGTTTGATAAATCATTTACTAGGGATATCTGCGCTGCATCCACTCTCACATGGTTTTGTGATGGAGCGGTTTCTTTCACCGCTAAGAAGTTCGCTACCTGATATTGATATTGACGTCGAATCGCATCGCCGGCTTGAGGTGTACCAAGCTGTATTTAACCGTTTTGGTGCCGACCGAGTGGCAGCAGTTTCAATGATGGATACCTATCGAGTTCGACATGCAATTCGGGATGTCGGTAAAGCCTTAGCTCTACCAGCAGCTGAGATTGGAATTATGGCAAAAGCGTTTCCGCGGATTCGTGCTCGAGATATTCGACGAGCCTTAACGGAACTACCAGAGCTAGCCCAAAGTGGACTTGGCAAACTACATGCAAGCGGTGCTTTAAATCATTTTGTTGAACTAGTTGAAGGGCTAGACAAACTGCCGCGAAATGTCGCAATGCACCCGTGTGGGGTTTTACTCTCGGATTCGGCTCTATTGGATCGAACTCCTGTGCAGGCAAGCGGTGCTGAAATTCCGATGAGCCATTTCGACAAAGATGATGTTGAGACTATGGGATTTTTGAAACTCGACATTCTTGGTATTCGAATGCAATCAGCCATGGCGCATGCTGTGGAACAAATTGCCATAACCGAAAAAACTGAGATTGACTTAGATCGAATTGATTTAACTGATGATGCAACTTTCCGATTGATTCAATCCACTCGCACGCTTGGATGTTTCCAGATTGAATCTCCTGGCCAACGTGAACTGGTTGGAAAATTTGGTCCAAGTAGTTTCAATGATTTGATTATTGATATTTCGCTGTTTCGACCAGGCCCAGTTAAAAGCGACATGATTACACCGTTTTTGAACGCTCGACATGGCTGGAAACCAGCTAACTATCTGCATGAGCGACTAAAGCCTATTTTGCAAGAAACAGCTGGAGTTGTGGTTTTCCATGAGCAAGTTATTCGAATCGTGGCAGAAGTAACAGGTTGCTCTTTAGCTGAAGCCGACGAGGTCAGGCGGCGTTTAGGTAACTGGGATGAGCATCCCCAAGTGCGTGGTTGGTTTTATCCGGCTGGAATCAAAAATGGTTTTGATTTAGATGTGGTTGATGCAGTTTGGGCGATTCTGCGAGCCTTCGCATCATTTGGCTTTTGTAAAGCCCACGCTGGAGCTTTTGCGCTACCCACCTATCAGTCGGCTTGGCTGAAAAGTAATCATCCAGCGGCATTTTTTGCTGGAATTCTGACGCACGATCCAGGGATGTATCCGAAACGTTTGATTTTGCAAGATGCTCGGAACTTTGCAGTTCCAGTTTTAGCTGTGGACATCAACAAAAGCAAAGATGTGTACTTGGTGGAAAAAGTTGATGGAGTACAGGGAATTCGAATTCCACTCTCAGAGTTAAAAGGAATTTCGGAAGCAGAAGTGCAGTCCATTATTCGAGCTGCGCCGTTTACAAGTATGAATGATTTATGGGAACGAGCGAATATCTCAAAACCAGTCTTACAACGCTTGATTCTGGTTGGCGCTTTTGATGAGATGTACGGCATCAATCCATTCAGGCCAAAGCCAGCTGCTGCTACTCGCCGTGACTTGTTTGTGCATGCTTCTGATTTGGAGCGCTCGGCAGTTCGGAGGGTAGATAAATCAGACTTACTCTTCACTGAAATAACTCCTGCAGATCCGATTCCGACTGGGCTGCCGGAGCTTGAATTGGATGAAATTCTGCAAGCTGAGATTGAGTATCTTGGAATGGATATCAGTGGACATGTTTTGCAATCATTTGAAGACTTAATTAAGACACTCAACTTAACTCGGGCTGCTGATTTGCTTTCGCAGCGGAGTCAAAAAGAAATATTTATTGCAGGCGTCAAAGTTGCAACTCAAACCCCACCAATTCGCAGTGGTAAGCGAGTGGTTTTTGTGACACTAGAAGACTCAACCGGTCCTGTCGACGTGACATTTTTTGAAGATGTCCAAAACGAATTTAATTCGCAGATTTTTAACAACTGGCTTTTGTTAGTCCGTGGTGTGGTTCGTCGCACTGGGGAGCGGGGAGTCTCAATTCGCGGGACTGGGTGTTGGGACTTGAATCAAGTCAAAGCGGTTTATGACTTAGCTTTGAATGCGCATAAATCCCCAGACCCAGCAGCAGCGATTGCGGCTGTCACGGAATTTATAAAACAACCAGTAGGTCGAATCGAGCGAGTAAGCGATTCTCCAAAACTCTGGCACACCAGCCCTGGTACGCCAGGCTAATCGGCAGGATACGCATATGAGCCGCCAACCAATCGAGCGTGACAAATCAAGATTGGCGTTTGGGACCGACGATTCCCAAACGCCAATCTTGCACATCGATATGGATGCTTTCTACGCAAGTGTTGAACTAATCGAGCGTCCTGAATTAAGAGGCCAACCAGTAGTGATTGGCGGTAGTAGCGGTCGGGGAGTTGTGCTGAGTGCAACCTACGAAGCTCGCGAGTTTGGCATACACGCTGCAATGCCAATCAGTACTGCAAAGCGGCTAGCCCCACATGCCGTTTTCATATCGCCAAGTCATAAAAAATACGCCGAAGTTAGTTCTACTGTGATGGGAATTTTTCATGACATCACTTATGAGGTTGAGCCACTTTCACTAGATGAAGCATTCTTGAATGTGGCAGGTGCAATTCGCCGGCTGGGCTCACCACTCAGGATTGCCGAATTAATTCGAGAGCGAGTGGCTGCTGAAGCCCAGATAACTTGTTCAGTTGGTATTGCTGAAAATAAATTTCTCGCCAAGCTTGCCTCCACAGCAATCAAACCTGATGGCCTGCTTCTAGTGCCACCAGATCATGTGATTGCTTTCCTCCATCCACTTCCGGTTTCGGCGCTGTGGGGAGTTGGTCCAAAAACAGCCGAGCAGTTAAACCGGCTGGGTTTAAAGCGAGTTGAAGATATTGCAAACACACCAGTCGAAACTTTGCGGCGGACACTCGGAGTGTCGCTCGGTAATCATTTGGCTGAACTTGCTTGGGGAAGAGATGAGCGCATCGTTAATAGAGCCGAGGTCGAAAAGTCAATCGGCCAAGAAACCACATTTACACATGACAGTGATGATTCAGAATTTCACTTGGCTAGGTTGTTAGAGCTATCCGAGCAGGTTGCCCGCCGGGCTCGAGCAAACAGTATGGTTGGCACAACAGTGGTTTTGAAACTTCGATTCTCAGATTTCCAAACAATCACGAGATCCAAAAAACTCAGTTCGCCCCTAGACACATCGCATGAGATTTTCGAAGTCATTAAGAGTCTTTATCTCGAACTGCGACTAGCCCGAGCCCGAGTTCGGCTACTTGGGGTTCGGCTAGAGGGGTTGCTTCCGGCAAGCGAATATTGGGAACAACTCAGTTTTGATAGCCCAGAGCTAGGTTGGCGTGAAGCGGAACAAACTATCGACAAAGCCACCAAAAAATTTGGCGCAGGAACGATTCGGCCAGCTCGACTTTTCCGTGCGGATGACAACTCGGATTAACTAACCTAGAGTTGACCGTAGGTAAGTTCTACCAAGTCGGGCGGGAGGTCAAAATGGCGCTTTCAGAACACGAACAGCGAATGTTGCAAGAGATGGAAAAAGCGCTGTACGCGGAAGACCCTAGATTTGCCTCATCCATCCGCGACTCCCGGATAGCCGCAGGTGCGAAGGGTGCAAACGGCTGGTTTGCGGTTGTGACTGTAATCGGTTTGGCTGGCATTGTTGCGGGCATCGCAATTCCCCAACCGCTCGTGGGGATTGCTGGTTTTGCAGTCACCTTGTTTGGCCTCTACAAAGTTGTGACCGGTCTAAGTGCCGCTCTTAAATCCAATGAAACCCCAGCTAAAGCACCAAAAGCCAAGCGGAAAGGCTTCCTAAAAGGTGCCGAGGAGCGTTTTGATCGTCGAAGAGACGATTTCGGGCGTTAAATAATTCGTCTTTAGGCGGGCTAGTCGATGACTAGCCCGCCTTTTTTGTCCCTTGTTTGGGGAGGGCGAGCCCAGAAATAACCCTGAAAATGGAAAAATGTGGGGAGAAAGGGTTGATTGTGGAGGGAAATGGAGTATCCTCCGCCGAAAAGGAGGTGACATGTTTCTCGGTACCCACACCCCAAAACTCGATGAAAAAGGGCGATTAATCCTGCCTGCGAAGTTTCGTGATGGGCTTCTAGAGGGACTTGTCATCACCAAAGGTCAAGAGCGGTGTCTAGTTATTTGGCCGAGTGCCGAATTCAGCGAATACGCAGCAAAACTGCGGACAGCGGCCCAAACCAACAGCTCAGTTCGGGCTTACACCCGAGTCTTCTTTGGAAGCGCATACGACGACGCTCCAGATAAGCAAGGGCGTATCACAGTGCCAGCAGTGCTCAGGGAATTTGCTGGTCTAGATCGCGACTGTGTAGTGGTCGGGGCTGACACTCGAATCGAAGTCTGGGATGCAGCTGCGTGGGATGAATACCTCAATCGGGTTGAACCGGGCTTTGTGGAACTAGACGGCGACGTTATTCCGAATATTTAGTCGTCATGGCCGGCCTGCTGCCGAACCGAGCTCACTTCCCCGAGAGCGGAGCGGCACCGGACCAGTCGTGACGAAACGAAAGGGTCGAAATGAGTACTGAAACTGCTGCAGCAATAGCTGCTAAGCATGTTTCCGTACTTCTGGACCGTTGCATCGAGCTGCTCGAGCCAGCAATTTCGCGGCCAAATGCGATTGTGGTTGATGCCACCCTAGGAATGGGTGGGCACAGCCTGGAGATGTTGCGACGCTTCCCTGAGTTGCGCCTCATCGCATTTGACCGCGATCCAAAAGCTATTGAACTTGCAAAAATTAGATTGGCTGATCATCTCGATCGAGTTGTATTCGTTCCCGCTGAATATGACCAGATTGCCGCGTCACTTGAGGCAAATGGTCTGAGTTCGGTCGATGGATTTTTGTTCGATTTAGGTGTTTCATCCCTACAGCTAGATGATGCCGAACGCGGATTTTCTTACAACCATGATGCTGCTTTAGACATGCGAATGGATACGACCGCTCAGTTATCTGCCGATGTGGTTGTGAATCAATATTCCGAGTCAGAAATCGCCAAAATTTTGCGGGAATACGCAGACGAGAAATTTGCGCATCGCATCGCAAATG
>JBEAZM010000105.1:0-6845 GCA_041170125.1 Actinomycetota bacterium | reverse complement strand
GACTTCATGATGATGTCCGAGATTATGGATTACCAAGTCTTCAAACTTAATGACGCTGTCGTGTTTGCGGCCCAAGTTCGCAGAGAGTTGAACGAATCTGAAAAGCAGAGAATTGTGAAATCGATGCACGATGTTTTTCGAGCTGAGTTACCAGTTAAGTTGATGCTTCAATTATTGCCAATTCAACCAATTACTTGGAAGAATCAAGAGCTATATCTGGTTGAAATTAATTTTTCAGAATCCATGTCACTAGAGGATATTCAAAATCTAGTAAAAACCGAACATGGCTAGTTCAACTTTTAGTAGTTCTTCCAAAATAGTGATTTTTCGTTTCTAGAATTGCCGAATGGCAAAACGCATTATTCGGAACAATCTCCCAACCGATCAATTAATTCTTGAGGCGGCTCTACGTGTGTTGGAAGACGAGGGTCACGGCGGATTCTCAATTCCGAAAGTTGCGGCCAAGGCCGGAGTGTTTCAGGGAAACGTTACTTACTACTACCCAAATCGGGATGCCTTAATTTCGGCGCTCGCCGAGCTCATAAACAACAAGTACCGAGAGCAGTTCCAACAAATGGCAGTTGGAATCAAAACCAACAAACCAGATTGGGCTGAGACTTACATCGCCTGGCTGGTGGATGACGCAATCAGCCCAAAAACAGCTCGAGTTTTTCCAGAGCTTTGGAGTATGAGCAACGCATATCCAGAGATTGCAAAGGTTATGGATGGCATATACGAAGAGGGTATTCGCTCGCTGATTATTGCTTTAGGCCACGACCCGAAAGCTCCAAATTCATCTGAGTTGTGGCGAGTATTGCGCTCAGTCGCAGTCGCTATTGAAGGCACAACTGCAATTTACGGGCGCAGCAAGCCAAGTAATAAAAAGTTTTTGGAAGTTAAATCATCAATAGTTTCCACGTTCGCACCGCAATTTAAGGCTGCGCACAAAGTGGCATTAAAAAAATAATGCAGTAGACCAATTACTCGGTAGACTTTCACAATAACTAAATAGCAAGGGGAGCTCGCACACAGTGGGCTGAGAGGGTAGCTAGGGCTACCGACCCATGGAACCTGATCTGGATAACGCCAGCGCTAGGGAGAAAAAATGCGTAAGTCGCTACTTATAGTTTTGTTGATTGCGATTTTGACTGTTGTTGTAACTTTTAATCGCAGCCCCGAATCGGTTACGGGTTCAAAAGTCACGCTTTTAGTGCATGAGTCATTTATCTTGAGCGAATCTTTAATAACTGACTTTGAGTCAGAATCCGGGATTGATCTAGAAATAGTCGCTGCAGGCGATGCAGGCAGTGTTCTGGCAGGTGCGATTCTCGCGGCAGGTGAGCCAACCGCAGATGTAATTTTCGGAGTCGATAACACTTTGTTGGCCAAGGCACTCGATGCCTATATCTATGAGCCTTATCGCAGCGCCAGCATGGAATCAGTCATAGCTGACGTGGCTAACACATATGGCGATTTAGTCACGCCGATTGATTTTGGTGATGTGTGTATTAACTTTGATAAAGATATGGCTAATCCACCTACAACTTTGGACGATTTACGTAATCCGATTTTCCGGGGTCAAACCGTTGTTACAGATCCAGCAGCTTCAAGCCCTGGGTTGGCCTTCATGCTTGCGACTATCGCTAAATACGGTGACAACTCAAAATTTGAGGGAAATTGGCTGAGCTACTGGCGCGACCTAAAAGCTAATGGTGTCAAAGTGGTGAACTCTTGGTCAGATGCTTACTTCGTTGAGTTCACCAAGGGTGGCGGCGATGGCAAATACCCGATTGTTTTGTCATATGCATCGAGTCCTGCTGCTGAATGGGTTTATGCCAATGAGCCAAAACCGAAATCGGTAGGTACAACTTCGATGATGGATGGCTGTTTCCGACAAATCGAGTATGCCGGCATCTTGCGAGGAACCGACAATCGCGCAGGGGCTGAAAAAGTGATTGATTGGCTGCTCAGCAAAGAAGTGCAGGAAGACATCCCCTTCAACATGTTCGTGTATCCAGTGAGCTCTGAAGCCGAGATTGATCCAAAGTTTGTTGAGTTCGCACCCTTCGCTTCGAATCCAATCACGCTAGATGTTGAATACATTGCTGAGAATTTAGACACCTGGCTCGCTGAGTGGGATTCGGTGATGAGAAACTGAAAACGACACCGAGCCAAGTCGCAATCGGTCTGGTACCGGTTGGGTTTTTAGTTGTCGTTTTTTTCTTACCAATATCGCTTCTGATTAATGAAGTAGTCCAAATTGGCTTCAGTTCATCCAATCAACTTTCGGTGTTGCTGGAATCCACTGTGGCGATTTCGCTGACAGCTGGTTTTCAGGCGGTAGGGAGTGTCGTACTCACTCTACTTATTGGGATACCACTCGCCGGGTTGTTGTCAATCTACAAATTCAGCGGCCAAAGATTTTTACAAGCTCTAGTTTTAGTTCCGTTTGTACTACCGACTCTGGTGACAGGTCTTGCTTTCCGAGGGCTTTTCGACGAGTTGCTTTCACCAGGTTTGTTATTGCTTTGGCTGTCTCATGTGTATGTGAACCTAGCCGTTGTGGTTCGGATAGTGGGAGGTGCGTGGGGAGCACTCGACCAACGCTACGAGTCGATTGCCGCATCACTGAACAAAACCCCGGTTCAAGTCTTTCGACTCATCACGCTTCCCCTGCTTAAACCAGCCATTGCGCGAGCAGCGGCATTAGTTTTCGTTTTCACATTCAGTTCTTTGGGCTTGGTGCTGCTCCTCGGCGGAAGTCAGCAAACTTTAGAATCGCAATTGCTGCGACAGATCTCACTGCTACTTGATTTCCCCGCCGCAGCAGTCACGGCAACCTTTCAATTCCTGATCTCAATTCTGGTGCTGGCGATTGCGAATCGATTTAATAGCGCGAAATCAGATTTGGGAAGCCGAGAAAAGACTGCACTCCCAAGAGCTATGACTCGGGTGCCGATTGTGTACGTAGTTCTGCTGCTACTTCCGCTACTCAGTTTGTTTGGGCTAAGTGTCCGCACGAATACGGGAATTAGTCTGCAGAATTGGGTGTCGGTGCTTCAAGATGAAGCGACTCTCGATGCGGTATTTGCGTCCATTCGGATCGCAAGCATCACTGGGTTGCTATCAGTAACAATCGGATTGTTTGTTGCGTTAGCCGCAAGATCTCGTGGACTGCAGAAGCTTCCGCTTTTGTTTGCGTTACCCATATCGGTATCGAGCGTGACGGTTGGTTTGGCTCTTTTGCTCAGCAGTCGTTCTATTGAAAATCTGCTAATCCCTAACTTTCTACTTGCGAGCATTGCCCATAGTTTGGTGGCCTTGCCTTTTGTGACCGCGGTTTTGGTTCCAGCTATCACAAACATCGATAGTCGCTGGTACACAGCTGCTGCAGCACTTGGTGCTAATTCGTGGCGTGGTCAGAAAGTTGTACTAGCGCCGATTTTGGATCGAGCGGTCCCGCTTGCTTTGACACTTGCTATCGCAATTTCGCTGGGAGAATTTGGTGCGGCATCGTTTTTAGCAGAGGCGAACCAACCAACACTTGCAGTGCTCTTGCTGCGACTCGCCACGCGACCAGCAGCAGAAGCGTTAGGCATGGCAGCGGTGTTAGCAGTTTTGCTGGGATTAATCAGTTTAGGTTTATCAATGATGTGGCAAAGCCAGGAGTCCAAATGAGTTCAAAACTATCAATAAAAAACGTGGTACTTGGATACAACGACCAGCCTTTTACATCGCGGATAAATCTAGAGATAGCTCCGAATGAAATTGTTGCAATTCTTGGACCTAGTGGTTGTGGTAAATCCACTTTATTGAACACCATAGTTGGCGGTGTAGCCGCGATATCGGGGGATATTTTTTTGAATGAAGTCGCAATCCAAGGACTACCAACGCACAAGCGGGGAGTTGGGATTATGTTCCAACAACCGTTTTTATTCCCGCATCTAAATGTTTTTCAAAACGTAGCCTTTGGGCTAGAGCAAACTAAAGTTTCGAAAGATGAAATACGCGAAAAAGTGGAATCGCTGCTGGAAATGGTTCAATTATCGGACTACGCCGAACGAAAAGTTGATGAGTTGTCGGGAGGTCAAGCACAGCGAATCAGTTTGATTCGCACTTTGGCACCAAGTCCAAAATTAGTTCTCCTAGACGAGCCCCTATCAGCGTTAGACGCTGAGCTTCGAATAGAACTAGGCGGCGAATTGCGAACAATTCTAAAAACCCAAAATATGACCGGGGTATTTGTTACTCATGACAGAGCCGAAGCCGATCTGATTGCAGATCGAGTAATTGATTGGCAGTGGAGTTAATTTTTTTGTATAAAAAAGCGGAGTGGATGTCATGCCGCATCCACTCCGCAGCTTGTTTAGATGAAAATTACCTGAGCGCCTTTAGCAATCTCAATAAAGTCAGAAGCCGTGATTATGCCGCCTACGTCCTCGCGCAAATCTTGCTCGGTCACTCCGTACATGTCAGCTGAAAGCTTGCAGCCCCAAAGTCGACCACCTGATGCCGTGATGATGTCAAGGAATTCGCTAACTGGTGGCACATCTAGTTTGTCGAATTCTCTTTTCAACATCCAAGTTGCCATTGCAGTCATGCCAGGCAAGAGCGACATTGACTGTGGGAAGTGAGCATCGCTACCTGGCAAGTGCATGCCAGTGTTGCCAGCTGGATTGAACTTTAGATTGTCTTGTCGGTTTTTCATGATGAGGTCAAATCCCCAGAAGCTGAAGAAGATATCAACTTCAACACCTTCTCCTAGTGCCGCATTACCCATAATCAAAGCTGGGTACGCCATATCGAGGTTTGCCTTAGTGCAGATGAATGCGATTTTTCGGCCTTCATTGCCATCGTCATCAAAGTTTGGAATAAAAGACATTTTGGTTTCTCCGATCAGACACAGCCAGCAGGTTTAGGTAAACCAGCGATGTAGGACATCTTCTTACCTGGTTTTTTGGGGAACAGTGCAAACTGATCCTTGATTGGAAAGCCACCAGTTGATTGAACTCGACGGGTGGTTGCGGTCTCGCCTTGAGTTTTGAAGTCTTCGCGCAAGAATCTGATGATGGCCCAATGAGCATCAGTCATTTCAATTTCAATGTTCTTAGCAAGTTCTTTCGCGATCTCTTCATTCCAATCGTCGTATTCGGTGAGGAATCCCTCATCGTTGACGTTGACACTTTTACCGGCGATTTCAATGACAGGCATGATTGTCGACCTTCTCTCTTTTATTTTGTTAATTCTTTGGCAAAATTTTGCCAGTCATGGACATGAGGGTAGGAACCGGCAACTTACGACCAGGTAGAAGCATGTTCCAGTAGATCCACTCGAAAGCGAGTTTGCCCCAGTGGTTAATCCGAGTCTCTTTTAGCAAACTGAATGGGCCAAATTTTGGTAGTGGGAAGTGGCCAGTGAGTGGCTCGGTTTCGTAGTTGAAGTCGATGAGCAGACCTTTGCCGCCGCCTGTTTCGATATAGCAGTTTGCGTGGCCGTCGAATGGGTGAGTCATTGGTTTGCCAGCTGCATGTTGCTGAAAGTTTTCAACAAATAAGTCGATAGCAAAGTGGGCAACCGATCCAGCTTTTGATGCAGGAATATTGTTTGCATCGCCAAGTGCAAAGATGTTGTCGAAGTCTTTTGAAAGCATCGTGAACTTGTCGACTTTCACGTAGTTCAAATCATCACCCAAGCCAGAGCGGGCCACGAAGTCTGCACCCATATTTAGCGGCACTGTAACCAGCAAATCGAAGGGCACTTCCCGCTCATCCATGGAGATTAGGACTTTGCGTTCGTCATCGATTTGTTCAATCATGAAATCTGGTTCAATTTTGATGCTTCGCTCATCCAACATGCCGCCGAGCATTTGAGATGAGACAGGCTTGGTAAACGCGCCTTCAAGAGGTGTTACATAAATGATTTCTACTTTGTCACGCAGGTTCTTATCTTTGAAATAAGAATCAGCCAAGAAGGAGAATTCAAGGGGGGCTACTGGACACTTAATCGGCATCTCAGTTACGTGGACAACGAGCCTGCCACCTTTCCAGTTTTCAAGTTTTTTTCTAAGGGCGGTTGCACCTTCAAGTGTGTAGAACTCAAAAATAGTTTTGCCGAATTCATCGCCATCCATACCAGGAGTTTGGTCAGGGCGAGGGGAAGTGCCAGTGGCAATAATTAAGTAGTCGTAATCAAGTTCGCGGCCATCGGTGAGTTCAACTTTGTTTTCAGTAGCTTTCACAATCTCAATCGCACCATTCACCTGCTTAACGCCTTTAGCAAATTGATTCTTCCGACTACGAACCAGTCGCTCTGGGGTGTACACGCCAAAAGGCATTAGCAGAAGACCCGGTTGGTAAACGTGGGTGTCATCTTGATCCACAACTGTGATTTCCCAATCGTTTTTATTGAGATTCTTGTGGAGTTGGTTTGCGGCCATTGTGCCGGCAGTTCCGCCACCGAGGATTAATACTTTTCGCATGATGACTCTTTTCCGAGTTCTGTCCCCCGCTTCATGCAGTATTAAACGACGTTGTGTGGACTAGTTGAATAGGCAATTAGTCACATCTTTCATTCAATATAGTCAATAAATGGCTACTTAGCCCAATCGCCATAAACAGACACTCGAGTACCAATTCCGATGTTGTTTTTCCAAAGTCGATCGATGTGTGCATGTCGTATGCGAATACAGCCGTGGCTGGCAGGGTAGTCCTTGACTAAAGCGTCAGTAGCTGAACCATGAATTGCAACAACGCTTGTTATGTATTTGGGCCGATACATCCAGGCTTCTGGGTACAGCGTTGATTCGTGCCAACCGTCTATCTCTCGAATAATTTTAAATTTCCCAA
>JBEAZM010000104.1:0-2760 GCA_041170125.1 Actinomycetota bacterium | reverse complement strand
AAAATCGCTGCTTTCATTGATGCCGATGGTCAAGATGACGAGTTGTTTAGTGCCATAAAAGAACTGACTTCAGATTTAGCGACCGTAGTTCGAATTCACTCTGAAAAAACATTTGTCGATTTCAGCATGCGTGGGATAAGCAAAGCTTCAGGTGTAGCTGAGTTTGCCGAGTTATTCGGGGTGGACCAAGCGCACGTGTTTGCAGTTGGGGATTTGCACAACGATGTTGAGATGTTGGGTTGGGCAGGTTTTTCATTCGCAGTTGCTAACGCCCATCCAGAGGTGCAAGAGATTGCCGACTTGATTGTCCCTTCGAATGACGAGGGCGGAGTGGCGCATGTGATTAATGCCGCGCTTGAGTTACTAGCGCGCGAGTCCTAACTCGAGGTTTCCGGCTCGGATTTTTTCCAATCAATCCGACCTAAAAATGTGACTCCGACTAGAAGCGCCAACTGCAAAACTATGAACCATGGGCTGGTTAAATTCTGAGTGATTTCACTGCCAATGTCAGTCTCGGAGAATTTTGCTGCCCCTAAAACATAGGTGCTGTAAGAGATTGCTCGGCCAGCTATAAAAGCCAATATCAATCGGCCAAGTTTTAGATTTGGCATTAAGCCTGCCGCAATAAACAACTGCGCGGATGACAAGGGTGAAAAGAAAAACAGCAGTAGCGTTGCGATTGCGTGGCCTTGGTTGCGGGAAATTCGCTCGCCAAGTGCGTGCAAATTTGCTTGGTAAGACTCGGAGAATCGGCCGCTAATCCGTCTACTCCCCAAAGCTAAAAGCCAACGTCCGCTAGCTGCGGCGAATAGCCCGACCATGATTAATACGTAAGGTTGGTAGTCAAAGTTGAGTGCCAGAAAAACCAAAATCGTCCAAGTTGGAGGAGCAAACGCAGGCAAGAGGTTGATTAAAAAAATCAAACCAAAAGCCAGCAGGTATTCCATAGTTTTTAAGCGGACAACAAGTATTTAACTGCGGTCGGAGCGTCCCAGCCGTCCGGATGAATCTGGATGAGCTGCTTGGCACCTGCTAAATCACTACCGAGTGTCAAAAGCGGTTGTTCCACAAATCCATCTGGTCGCGTTTGACCGAGATCAACAGCTGCCATCAACCCATTGCAAAGGCATTTACGGTTCTCGGCAGCTTCTGGTTCGCCACCTTTGCGAATCCAAACGTCAGTTGGCTCGGCAGGGCAGCGGTAACCGAAGGCACCAGGCTTCTTTTCAAATGGCACCCGCAGATATCCGAGATCGCATAAACGTGGACGATCTTCGTAAGTCTCATTTTCAGACACGGTTCCGTCCATCGTGACGACCTTGAAAGGAAAACCGGTTGGGGATGCCTTGGGGTCAGTACGAACGTCTAAAACTTCGGTCCGCAACTGTGTATGCATGCGGCTACGTAAGTCACTTCGTAGGCCAGAGTCGGTGGAGAGAGCAAACAGGGTTCCAACCTGAACACCGACAGCACCCTGGGAACGAACTTCAACCACGGATTCGGGGGTTGAGTAACCGCCGGCTAGCCAGAAAGGTAATCCAATCGCAGCCATTTTCTCCATGTCCACAATGTCGCGTGGGCCGTAGATGGGCTGGCCAGTCTCATCGAGCTGCAGTGCGCCGCGTGGCGGGGTGTTGTGGCCACCTGCGGTAGGACCTTCAACCACAAAACCGTCTGGCCGAGTTACTGGGTCCTTGTACAGGTAGTTAGCGAGCACGTGTCCAGAAACAATCGCGAGAAACATTGGACGCTTCAAATCAGCAAGTTTTGTTCCCATGATTGCTTGAGGGTCAATTGTGATTTTGTAGTTCGAAGTCGCACCATCGACATCTACGCCAAGTTCAGCAGTCTCGTGTTTTGTTAACCGGTTGAGCAATCCCGGAATCTCGGCCGGGATACCAGCACCCATCAGAACAAAATCAACGCCAGCTAGCAGTGCACCATACGCAGCCGCTGGGGTAGCCA
The DNA here is from genome assembly GCA_041170125.1 of Actinomycetota bacterium. GTDB lineage: Bacteria > Actinomycetota > Actinomycetes > S36-B12 > UBA5976 > JAFMIT01. The sequence continues at coordinate 795 of JBEAZM010000104.1, read as the reverse complement.
TCTGGACTTTCTCCAAGAAGTTAATTCCAACCAGGCCATCGTGATTTTCTTTTGCTAGCCAAACTTCAACAAAGTTGGCAACAACTGAAACTTCAGACTGCACCGGGGTCATATTCATGCCGAGTTTGGGTGTGGGGGCGTACGAATCGCTCTCGGCTTTGCCGCCTTCGATAAAAAAGCGGTTGAGGATGCGTTCAACAATCTCTTGATTTGGAAATGCTGCCATCGCCCGACGCGTAGAGCCATCGAGATCGCCGTCTTGCAACCGGCGGGCGAATACTGCGTCCAGAGCGGTGCCTGAAACCACTCCTAAGCCACCGGCTAGCGATACGGCTCGGGCTAACTTCCAATCCGAAACAGCAACCCCCATGCCACCTTGAATTACTACTGGCAACGGGTTCGGGATGGTTGCAGTTGTCACACTTACTCCTTATTTGTTCCTAACCTACGCTACCGTAGGTTAGGAAATTCCTGAAAGACATTCGGTAACGCTCTAGTTACTATGGGTAAACCAAAGTTGGTCAAAGGTGAGCAAATGAACTTAAAAACAAAAGGTTGGCTGTTCGTTGGCGGGCAGTTTTTGTTGTTTGGACTGATCGTTTATGTCCCAACCGGACAGGATTGGGAGTTCCCACGCCAGATAGGTTGGCTTAGCTACGTGGCCTTTGCGGTCTCAGCCATCGCACTCATCCAACTAGGGAAGTCTTTGACTCCGACACCCGTACCAAAGGATGAGGGCAACTTAGTCACTAGTGGGCTTTACAACTATGTGCGCCATCCAATTTATGGGCTTTT
>JBEAZM010000103.1:0-6101 GCA_041170125.1 Actinomycetota bacterium | reverse complement strand
CGGCAGCCAGAAGGCAACTTTCGGCCAACTGGATCTTCGCCTGGATGGTTTGTCGCTGCAATCACCAAACCAGCCCGACCGGCTGATTCGTTCTTCAACATCTCAAGTGCGGCAACTGCTGCGGCTACATCCGCTACCGCAATCGCGTCCGCTACATCGCCAAGCGCAGCTGCAATCGCAGTCTCATACCCAGGCTCAACCGCTACCAACGAAGCCACTGAACCGAGCACACCGCCGTGCGAGTCAGCTGCGAGAACTGCGTTCGAGCCACCTTGGCGAGCGAGCGCAAGTTCCAGCGCCTCTACTCGAGCACTAAGCGAGCCACGTTCACGCTCGGCTTTGGTGCGGGCTTCTTCGAGTTTTGCCATTTCGTTTTCGGCATTTTCAAGTTTCTGAATTGCCACTTCGTAAGCTGCATCAAGGCTGAGTTCGCCAGCATCCAAACCTGCAATTTGGTTTTCTAAAGCAACGAACTCTTCATGCGAAATTCGAGCACGTTCTTCGGCCGCGACAATCTGATTTTGAATGCGCTCAATTTCTGCGGTGCGGGCTTCGATACGTTGCCGCATCGCATCCACTTGACCCGCCAGGCGAGTTAAACCATCGCGCCGATCGGCAGCTGCCTTAACGAAATCGGCAATCCGTTGGTTTTCTTCAGTGAGTGCCGCTTCTGCCTCTGCACGCATTTTGGTTGCGGTGATAAGCGCAGTCCGGCCAGTCTCGACTTCAGCTTGGAGTTTCTCTGCTTCAGTTCGTGCGCTTTCGGCTTCACGTTCGATCTCTTCAGGGTCGCGACCAAAACTTGCGGTCTCATCTTCTGAAAGTGTTCGTACTCGCTCGGCCGCGAGCGATGCGGTGCCGTTGAAGCGCTCCCGCAAACTTGAAAGGCGGAACCAGGTTTCCTGAGCCCGTGCAATGTTCGGGGCATCGGCTCGCGACTCGGCTTCGAGCACTGCCTCGCGAGCTTGCAAATCACTTAGTTGGGATTCGAGTTCGCTACGGCGTTCCCGCAATGCGGTTTCGTCCGCCACTTCGGCTGCTAACACCGTGCGTAGTTGCAACAAATCATCAGCGTATAGCCGACTCTTTGAGTCGCGCACATCAATCTGAATGACTTGAGCACGTCGGGCAACTTCAGCCTGCTTGCCAAGTGGGGTCAATTGCCGGCGCAACTCGTTAGTCAGGTCCGTAAGGCGTAACAGGTTACCCTGCATTGCTTCGAGTTTGCGTAGCGCTTTTTCTTTGCGCTTGCGGTGTTTGAGGACACCAGCGGCCTCTTCCACGAAACCGCGGCGATCTTCTGGGGTGGCTTTGAGAATTGTGTCGAGCTGACCCTGGCCCACAATCACGTGCATTTCTCGACCGATACCAGAATCGGAAAGCAACTCTTGGATATCTAACAGTCGGCAGGGCTCACCGTTGATGGCGTACTCCGAGCCACCGCTGCGGAACATGATGCGCGAGATTGTGACTTCGGTGTAGTCGATTGGGAGGGCGCCATCGGAGTTGTCGATTGTGAGAATTACCTCGGCACGACCGAGTGGGGCTTTGTTTGCGGTACCCGCAAAGATGACGTCTTCCATTTTGCCGCCACGCAAAGTTTTTGCGCCTTGCTCACCCATAACCCAAGCGAGCGCATCAACCACATTGGACTTACCCGAACCGTTTGGCCCGACAACACAGGTGATGCCAGGCTCGAAATTGAGCGTGGTTGTGGACGCGAAGGACTTGAAACCTTTTAAGGTCAAGCTTTTCAGGTGCACAGCAACTCCAAGGGTGATATTTGACGGCTTACCTTAGCGGCTGGAGCGCCGCGGAGGTTGACAGCGTGGGCATCTATGCGAGGAACGGTTTGACCAGGATTCTCGAACAATCGCCCGACCACAGCGAGCGCAAGGCTGGTCCGTTTGGCCATAAGCGTTGAGTTGGACCGAAAACCAACCAGCATTGCCATCTGTATCGACGTATTGGGCATCAAAAGAGGTGCCACCTTGGGTGACTGCCTCAGTCATTACAGCTGCCGCTGCCTCAAGCAATTCCTGCACTTTCTTAGCGGGTAGTGCATTGCCTGGGGTTGCATAGTGAACCCGAGCCCGCCATAGGGCTTCATCTGCATAGATGTTGCCGATTCCCGAAATAATGCTCTGATTCAGAATTAATGACTTTATTCCAGCCGAACGCTGGCGAATGTCCGCAACCACCTGTGCGAAATCAACTTCTGGGTCCAGCGCATCGCGCGCAATATGACTCACCCGCTGCGGAATCCGTTCACCATTTTCAAGTTCGAGCATTTCATCAATCAGCATTCCGCCAAACATCCGCTGGTCAGTGAAGTGCAGCTCCCAGTTTCGATCGCTGAAAGTCATGTGCACACGCACATGTTTTCCAACCTCGGAGCCCGCCTCCCGCACCAACGCTTGACCGCTCATTCCAAGATGCATCACAAGTGCTTGACCGGTCGGAATGCCTGCTTTGTAAATCGGCGCCCAAAGAAATTTGCCGCGCCGTGAAAAGTGAGCCAATTCTCGGTTTTTTAGTTGGGCCACAAAATCTTTCTCACCAGCTTCATGTTCACGCACACTTCGGGCAGCGAACACCTTGACGCGAGAAACTTTGGCACCAGTAAGTTTTGCGGCAAGTCCGTTTCGAACAGTTTCAACTTCTGGTAGTTCAGGCATTTAAGTCGCCTGAAGTTTTTTCAGTTTCGAGAATGGCGAATGCCGAGGATGCAGCTTGTTGCTCCGCTTGTTTTTTACTGCGGCCTTCCCCACTTCCGAGCAGTCGCTCACCAAGTTTCACTTGGGCTTTGAATTCTTTCGCATGATCAGGACCTGATTCCTCAACCACATATAGCGGCACACCAAGACCCAACTCGCTTGTTAGTTCTTGAAGGCTGGTCTTCCAATCTAACCCAGCACCAAGGGTTGCAGCGTTTGCAATCACTGGGTCCAACATCTGGTGAATAAATCTGGCTGCCGCCGGCATTCCCGCACTTAAATAAGTAGCACCGATAATTGCTTCGAATGTGTCTGCCAATATCGAATCTTTGTCGCGGCCGTTAGTGGTCTCTTCACCTTTGCCAAGTAACAAGAAAGCGCCAAGATCAATTGTCCGTGCTAAGCCTGCAAGCGCAGTTGCGTTCACAACTGCCGAACGCAATTTTGCAAGCATGCCTTCTGGATGGTCAGGGTAAGTCCGATACAGCGCCTCGGTGACAACCACTCCAAGCACTGAATCACCCAAAAACTCCAACCGCTCGTTGGTTGGGAGATTGCCGTTTTCATAAGCGTAAGAGCGATGCGTTACTGCAAGCCGCAATAGTTCGAGATCTACAACTACCCCAATGTGTTCCTGAAGTTGGTTGAAATCTGGTTCAAAGTTGTTTGTCATTCCACACTCGCTGCTAGATCCCCAATCGTGCGAGCATTCTTAAGAGCTTCGTCGCTCAAATTCCAGCCTGCAGATTCGACTATGTCTGCAACCACTATCAACCCCACCGAATCAGCGGCAACAACAGCCAACTCGGTATCGGCAGATAACGATTCCACCGGTAGTTCAAAAACTTCAGCGACCGCTTTACAAACCGCCGTAAGCACTGCTTCGTTCATTTGACCTCCGGTTCTCATAGTTTAAGTTCGGTAACCTAAAAATTAAAGCCCTGACCGAAGTCAGGGCTTTAATTAAGTCGTGGTTAGATGTCCAAGACCTGGCGCTTTGCGTAGGTTCCACAGTTACCGCATGCACGGTGTGGCAACTTCGGTGCGCGGCAACGGTCACAGGTGACCAACGATGCTGCAGTTGCCTTCCACTGCGAACGACGCGCACGGGTGTTGGAACGCGACGACTTTCGCTTTGGTACTGCCATGTCAGCCTTCCTTCTTGTCGTCTACCAGGGCAGAAAGTGCCTGCCAGCGGGCGTCGACGACATCATGTTGATGTTCTGGGTTTTCGTTTAAGTCTGTGCCACATTGGTTGCACAAACCTCTGCACTCGTCATCACATAACGGTGCTAACGGGAGCGACAATACCAAACTATCGCGGAGCACCGGTTCGAGGTCCATCAAATCGCCTTCAAGCTTGAAAGCATCCTCATCGAGATCTTCGTTATCTTCGTACTCGAACAGTTCCTGGAAATCTACTTCTAAATCCCAGTTCAGAGCTGTCAAGCAACGCGAGCACTCGCCCGTCGCATATGCAGCCACGGTTCCAGTCGCCAAAACGCCTTCAACCACGGATTCGAGCCGTACTTCGAGCTCTAATTCGCTGCCTTCAGCAATTTCGATAACTTCAGATCCCAAATCGGCCGGAGCAGGTGCGGTGAAGGATTTGTTGAGCATCGCTCCAGCCTTGCGACCTAGTTCGTGTACGTCTAGGACTAAAGCCGAGCGAGGGTCTAACGTGCTCAAGACGCCTCCAGCCACTGTTCCGATTGATTGTGCAGATCGGGGGCGAAGGGTAGCCCACAAGTCAGGAATGACTCAAACTGACAAAATTCGACAGATCAAGCAGAAATTGACCTGAATGGCCGGTTACGGACGAGGGTTTTCCCAGTCCCCAAAGAAACTGCCGGGATGTTCCGGATCTTCGATGTTTGAGAGTTCTCCGACTAAACGAACATTTACTCGATCTCGGCCGGCTTGAACTTGTTGCAGCGTCCGGGTCAAAGCGGCTTCGAATGCGCCGAGCTTGGCATCGACATAGTCATCTAGCTCCCGTCGCATGCGGGCGAGTTCTTCATTCGTGGCATCTCGGAGGGTGTCAGCCTCAGCGAGCGCTTCTTTGTAGACGCGCTCCTGGGAGACCAATTGCTTCGCCTCAGCCTCAGCTAGTTGGACGATCCGATCGGCTTTGCTCTTAGCATCGGCTACGACGGCCTCTCGCTCTTCTAGCAAAGTGGCGGCTTGGTTTAGTTCTTTTGGCAGCAACTGGTTGATTTCGGAAATAATGCCAAGGAATTGCTCGCGGTTGACCATGCAAGAAGACGAGAGCGGCACAGCCTTTGCGGTATCGACGAGGTTGTACAGCTCCTCGACTAAACGTTCTACCTTCATGCCGTGCCTCCTTGTGCGTAGCGCTCAACCAAAGCCGCTTGAACATTCTCTGGAACCAGTCCGGTTATGTCTCCCCCATGCCGACTGATTTCTTTAATTAATGACGATGACAAGTACCCAAATTCTGGGTTAGTTGCAACAAACGCGGTCTCAATCTGAGCTAGCCGATAGTTCATCTGAGCCATCTGCAATTCGTAATCAAAGTCCGTAACCGCGCGCAGACCCTTAACAATCACGTTAATGCCGTTGGCTTTGCAGAAATCCACTAACAAACCGTTGAACGTGCCGACCTTCAAGTTAGGCCAAGGGGCAACCGCTGTTTCAAGTAGCGCGATGCGTTCAGCCACCGAAAAAAGTGGGTTCTTGCCACTGTTTGCGAGCACGGCGATTGTGACTTCGTCAAACATATCGGCAGCTCGGCCGAATACATCGAGGTGGCCGTTGGTCACCGGATCAAAGGATCCTGGGCAAACCGCTTTGCGCATCACATCACCTGCTTTCATGGCTGACGCTACCAAACCAGCTTTTGGACGGTGGTATCGCCGAATTTCCGCTCACTGCTTTCCCACTCAGGTGGGGCTGTGATTGCTTTGCTTCGGCTTGAGCGCTCCACCAACACAATCGCACCTTCAGCCACGCAGTGCTGAATCACGTGGTCAACGATTGCTTGAAGTTCACCACTCGGAAAGTCATATGGCGGATCTAGGAAAACCAAATCAAATTTGGCGCCGACGGGTTGAGTCACCCATTTTTGGACATCGGCACGGACGATTTCGAGCGGCAGATTCGTGACTGACTTGTTGGCGTTGATGACTTTAATGGCGTCCGGGTGCGACTCAACAGCGGTCGCGCTGTGGGCGCCGCGAGAAAGCGCCTCGAGTCCAATCGCACCAGTGCCGGCAAATAAATCCAAAACGCGCACTTCTGACCTCGTTAGCGTAGTCATGGTTGAGCATGGAAAAGAGTGATTCGCGGACGCGGTCGGAAGTGGGCCGAGTGCCTGCTTTTGGCACACTAAGTGGGCGCCCTTTAGCGCTACCAGCGATGATG
>JBEAZM010000102.1:0-3351 GCA_041170125.1 Actinomycetota bacterium | reverse complement strand
GGCGAAATTCAGAAGTGGGGTGGCGCTCAAGCGGTAGGGAAACTGTTGTTAATCCAACCAAAACTGTGGATCAAACCTCTAGCGATTCTTGCGTTCGTGCCGGTGTTTAAACAGATTGCTGATGTGCTTTACAAACTCATCTCACGCTATCGCGGCCGGCTGCCTGGTGCCACGGACGCATGCGCAATCCCACCATCTGCAAGCGAAACTAAATAGTCACAACCGGTAATCCGACGGCACGTGCCGCCAGTGCTTGTTGGGGATCGAACGTGATGTAGCCATCGACGTCAGCATTGAGGGCGGTGGCAAGGTGGATGGCATCGACTGCTTTTAAGCCTGGAGCATCTAGTCGCCCTGCAAGATTCAATACCGCCTGCTCAATCGAGTAAGTCGTTAGCACCTCGCGTACTGGCGTCAAAACCGCAAGGTTGACGCCCGACTGAACTAACGCCAGCTGAAGCTCGGTGATGGCTAACTCGCTTGTCGAGATCTCAGCGCCATCGATCAAAGTCAAAAGGTCAGCCGTTCGCCGTTCAAACTTCAGCATTCCGACTAGGGCCGTGGAATCGAGGTAGTACCTCATCGTTTTGACTCGCGGTTGCGTAGAACCCCACTCAGTACGTCTGCCGCCAGGTTTTGCACTACGAAGTCCTCAACCACAAAGTTCGGGCGCTTGAGCCGAGGCTCCAGCCCGCCGATGCGCTCGTCAAATGGCCGCAACACCGCCACTGGCTTGCCGTGGTTGGTGATGGTGAATGCCTCGCCGGCCTGCACTCGGCGGAGGATTTCACCGCTCTGGTTACGCAGTTCGCGCTGGGGGATGGATTCCATGGTTTTGCCTTTCACCTGTGCTGTTGCCGTAGCACAGCGTAGCAAAACACTTGTTTTTGGGCCATTTCAGAGGTATTGAAAATGCTGAAAACCCAATAAAAACACTGGTAATTGGGCATTTTGCGGTGATTCAGCGTTCGTTTTGACCGCAAACCACTCCAAACGGTAATCTCCGCCTCCGCTGCTCGCCCCATCCGGGGTGGACAGATAAGCAAGTTGATCTGGCTTTTGCCGGCCCAATTCGCCCCCACCCTACAAAAGAAGGTTTTTGCTGTGCGTACTTTCCAGCCGAAAGCGTCTGAAGTCGAACGCAACTGGTACATCATTGATGCGACCGACGTCGTCCTTGGCCGTCTTGCCACCCATGCTGCAGTTTTGCTCCGGGGCAAGCACAAGCCAACTTTCGCACCACATGTTGACACTGGCGATTTCGTCATCATCATCAACGCCGAAAAGGTTGCATTGAGCGGCTCCAAGTTGACCACGAAGTTTGACTACCGTCACTCGGGTCAGCCAGGCGGTCTTTCCGCTACCGCATACGGCGACTTGATTCAGAAGAACCCACGCCGCCTCATCGAAAAAGCTGTTCGCGGCATGATTCCTCACAACCGCCTTGGTCGTCAGCAGATCTCCAAGCTCAAGGTTTATGCAGGCTCCGAGCACCCACATGCTGCTCAGAAGCCAGTCCCATTCGAAATCACCCAGGTCGCGCAGTAAGCGACGAGAGTCTTAAAGGTAGAAAAACATGACTGAAGTCGCTGAGGTTTACAGCAGCGAGAGCGAAGCTCCCGCAAAAGCAACCAGCAATGTGAAGCCTGCACCATCGAACGCAACCGGCCGCCGCAAGGAAGCTGTTGCTCGGGTTCGGCTTGTGCCAGGCACCGGTCGTTGGGTAATCAACGGTCGCGATCTTGCTGACTACTTCCCAAACAAAGTTCACCAGCAGCTCGTTAACGACCCACTGAAGTTGGTCGGTCTCGACGGCAAGTTCGACATCTTCGCAACCCTCAGCGGTGGCGGCGTGTCTGGCCAGGCTGGCGCTTTGCGTTTGGGTATCTCCCGCGCATTGAACGACTTGGACACCGATGCCTTGCGTCCATCCCTCAAGAAGGCTGGCTTCTTGACTCGTGACGCTCGCGCCAAAGAACGTAAGAAGTACGGCCTCAAGAAAGCCCGTAAGGCTTCGCAGTACTCCAAGCGTTAATTCGCTACTTGTCGGATTTACATTCGACAAATCGATTTCAAAAGCCCCGCTTCGGCTCAGCCTGGTGGGGCTTTTGAGTTTTTGGAAACAAGTTACGCGTACGCTTGGTTATATGGCACGACTATTTGGCACCGATGGTGTGCGGGGACTTGCAAACAAAGACTTAACCGCCGAATTGGCTTTGAACTTGTCAGTGGCAGCAGCACATGTGTTGGCCGATGCTGGTGAGTTTGCTGGTCATCGACCAATCGCAGTTGTGGGTCGCGACCCGCGGGCAAGTGGTGAGTTTTTGGAAGCTGCGGTTGTGGCTGGTTTGGCCTCCGCTGGTGTCGATGTTTATTTGGTTGGCGTCGCGCCAACACCTGCGATTGCTTTTTTAACAGCTGAGTTGAATGCCGACCTTGGTGTGATGTTGTCAGCGAGTCACAATGCGATGCCGGATAACGGCATCAAGTTTTTTGCCCGCGGTGGCGTGAAGCTGGCGGACGAGGTCGAAGATGCGATTGAGAATCGAATCGGCGAACCTTGGGATCGGCCGACTGGTACAGGGGTTGGTCGAGTTATCGCGGCCGAGAATTTGGTTGAGAAGTATGTAGAGCATTTGTTATCGACCACTTCGGTTTCGTTGGCCGGATTGAAAGTTGTGGTCGATGCCGCAAACGGGGCCGCGTCCACGGTGGCACCGCTCGTCTATGAACGTGCTGGTGCGGAAGTCGTGCGGATTCACTGTGCGCCAGATGGTTTGAACATCAACGACAACTGCGGCTCGACTCACATGTCAGATTTACAACGCGCAGTTGTTGAACATGGTGCGCATGTTGGGGTGGCGCATGACGGCGATGCGGATCGCTTCTTAGCGGTTGATGCTGCAGGTGAGATTGTGGACGGCGATCAGATTATTGCGATTGTTGCACTCGGGATGCGCGAGCGCGGGGTGTTGGCGAAGAACACAATCGTGGGCACCGTGATGGCGAACCTTGGTTTCAAAATTGCAATGCAGCGCGAAGGTATTAATTTGATTGAGACTGCGGTCGGCGATCGCTACGTGTTGGAAGCGATGCGGGCCGGAAACTTCAATCTCGGCGGCGAACAAAGTGGCCACGTGATTTTGAGCGATTACGCAACCACTGGCGACGGCACTCTCACGGCTTTGCAGTTGTTGGCGCGGGTTGCTGAGACGGGCAAGCCACTAGCTGAACTTGCTGCTGTGATGCAGCGAATGCCGCAGGTCCTAATTAATGTGAAAGGCGTCGACAAGTCGCGGGTTCACATCAACGCGGCGTTGCGCGAGGTCGTGAGTGCGGTTGAAGCGGAGC
>JBEAZM010000101.1:0-3637 GCA_041170125.1 Actinomycetota bacterium | reverse complement strand
ACTCGGAGCCTTCCAGCGTCGTGCGCGAGCGCGTAATGCGGGCACGAAATCGGGCTGCAGCTAGATTTGCGGGGACGGAATGGAATACGAATGCCGAAATACCAGGACCACGGCTGCGTGAGTTTTTTCCACTTTCAAGGAGTTCGACTCAAGCTATCCAAGCCCATGTGATGGGTCACCAAATCTCACCGCGGGGACTCGATCGCATAGCGCAACTCGCTTGGAGCGTGGCTGACCTGAAAGGGAATTCTGAGCCGGACTTCGAAGATGTTAAAGCCGCCGTGGAATTACGAAACGCTGGTGGCAGATGGGTGGCTTGAGCGATTGGGAAGCCCGAATTTGGTTGGCCTCAGTTGTTGAGCCGGGAGATATTCGAATCGGCCGAGCACTCAATGACTTTTTGCCTTCCGAAATAATTTCAAAACCCCAACTGCATTCGGCGGGCCTAAGAGATTTTTTGTCAGATCGAAAGCTATCCGATGTTGTAGCAACATCAAAAGCTGTCGATGCGGACTTTCTAACCCCTACTCATCCGCAGTGGCCAAACGGGTTGGATCTCCTCGGAGAACTTGCCCCACTCGGGATATGGAAACGCGGTAAGGCACCTCAACCAGCTCTTACAGTTTCTATAGTGGGCGCCAGAAGTTGTAGTGCATATGGTGAATCGGTGGCTCTAAACATCGCCGCAGAATTAAATCAACTAGGTCTCGGAGTTGTTTCTGGTGGAGCATTTGGAATCGATGCAGCTGCCCATCGCGGGGCTGTCTTGGCTGAAGGAAAGACCGTTGCGGTTCTTGCAGGTGGCGTGGATGTCCCGTATCCACGGGCAAATTCGAACTTATTCGACCGAATTCTTGAAACGGGTTGGCTGGTGAGTGAAAGCCCACCAGGCCAAATTCCACTAAAACACCGGTTCTTGATCCGAAATCGATTAATCGCTGCGTGGTCACTGGGCACAGTTGTGGTTGAGGCTCGAATTCGATCCGGGGCGATAGCAACAGCAAGCCACGCAAACAATCTTGGACTTGAAGTTATGGCAATCCCTGGTCCTGTGACCGCGGCCGCGTCCACTGGTTGTCATCAATTAATTCGAGATGGTGCGACACTGGTAACCAATGCAAGTGAAATTATTCATCAACTTCAACCACATAAAAGTTTGGCGAAATAAAGCAAAATTAAAAGATTAAGGAAAACTAGCGCCATGGAATTTCCGCAACCTTGGCTTGATGTTTTGGAAGAGTTTCTGAGACATGCCGCTGAGGTAAAGCGCAGAAGCCCTAACACAGTTCGTGCCTATCAAAACGACTTGATTGATCTTTTCACTGATCTCAATGTTTTCGAAGTGACTGAGTTAAGTCAGCTCAATCTCTCGCACTTGCGCAGATGGCTGGGCCGACTGATTGAAAGTCACGCGCCAGCCACAGTGGCTCGACGAGCCGCAGCAGCGCGAGCATTCAGTTCTTGGGCGTATCAGGCTGGGGTGTTACCGAGTGATGTTGGCGCCGCTTTGCGATCGCCAAAAGCTGGCCGGACTCTGCCGAGACATCTATCGCAGAGCAAAGCAGCTGAATTATTAGACACAGCTGAATTAGCGGCCGACGACTCTGATCCAATCAACTTACGAAATTGGGCCATCTTGGAACTGCTTTACGCATCAGCCATGCGGGTAAGTGAGTTGGCGGGATTGGATATCCATCAAGTGGATCTCAATCAGCGGATTGCTCGAGTGATAGGTAAAGGCAACAAAGAGCGAGTGGTTCCTTTTGGAATTCCAGCAGCGGATGCACTCGAAACCTATTTACATTCTGCTCGAGCGCAACTCGCAAAAGATCATTCGCCAGCAGCGGTTTTTTTGGGCAAACAAGGTAAACGAATTGATGTCCGAACTGTGCGGCAGATTGTTTATGACATGTTGCGGCACGTCCCAGATGCTCCCGAGCTTGGACCACATGGCCTGCGTCACTCTGCTGCAACACATCTACTTGAGGGTGGTGCAGACATCCGGTCGGTGCAAGAGTTGCTCGGCCATGCTTCGCTTGGAACAACCCAGATTTACACACATGTATCGGCAGAACGCTTAAAAGCTGCGTTCAAGCAGGCGCACCCACGGGCTTAGAACTAGGTCCAAACTCAGACCCATAACTAGGCAAAGTTCAGGGCAGCAGCACAAGTAGCTCGCAAACGAACCAGCGTGGATCCAAATACTTTTCGCCCTGTCGAACACTCCAGTGAATGCAAATCTCAAATCCACAGTGCCCACTGTTTTGCGCCACCCCAATCACATCGCCAGCAACCACCGAGTCACCAACCTCGAGTTCACTCGTGAGATGCATCAAAGTGTGGCGATAGCCGAAATCATCAGTCAGGCTTATGCCGCTCTCACCTCCAATCGCACCCACCCAGACAACCTCTGCCGCTGTGGGGGAGTAGACCAAATCGCTACCAGTAATCGCAATGTCGATACCGCGATGTCCCGAATTCCAATCAGGCCACGGGATGTCCGGAAATCGATAAACAAAACCAGCTACCGGCCAAGTGGCCTCTCCTTTTGTAACCTCGGTGGGCGGAAAAGCCGCAGGCAGCTGCCCGGTGGGAGAAGCACCGAATTGAAGTGTTATCCCAATGCTCAGCCCGGTAACCAGCGATGCCATCAACATGGTGGAATTCGAACCGAGGTTTGCAAGGTTGACCTAATTTTTACGAAGCCTGTGGATAAATCAAACCTGTGGGCATCCAAGCATGGCCAGCCCTGCTGATACCTGGCTTTTCCACAGGGGTCAACCCGATTTCGTCAGATAGCCGCAAAAGGCCTAAGATTCGCCCGCTCCAACCTTGAGTTGAAGCCTGCCTAACAGCAGATTACGCGCACTTTCACTGTGTATTCCGCAGGGATGTAGCCGAAGGTCTAGGTAACTAGCGGCGCATTCGAAGTGCTAGGGCAATCAACCGATTGCAATAACCCGAAATCCGGTGGGAGACCACCCCGAAAGGAATAACCATGGCGCTCGTAACCATGCGCCAGCTGCTCGACAGCGGTGTGCATTTCGGCCACCAAACTCGTCGCTGGAACCCAAAGATGAAGCGTTTCATTTTGACTGAACGCTCCGGCATCTACGTGATTGATTTGCATCAGTCACTCGGCCATATTGAATCTGCCTACGAATTCGTAAAAGAAACTGTCGCTCATGGTGGCAACATTCTTTTCGTCGGCACCAAAAAGCAGGCCCAAGAAGCTATCAAGACTCACGCTGACCGCGTCGGGATGCCCTATGTGAACGAACGCTGGTTGGGTGGCATGCTCACTAACTTTGCAACCGTCACCAAGCGGGTCGAACGACTGAAGGAACTTGAAGGTCGCGACCTTGAAGATTCTGCTGGCAGTGGCCTCACCAAAAAAGAATTGCTCTTGCTCCGTCGCGAAAAAGAGAAGCTCACCCGCATGCTCGGTGGCATCCGCAACATGACCAAGGTGCCAAGTGCTATTTGGGTTGTTGACACCAACAAGGAACACCTTGCTGTGAAGGAAGCCCACAAACTCGGTATCCCAGTGGTTGCAATTCTCGACACCAACTGCGATCCAGACGAAGTTGATTTCCCAATCGCAGGCAACGACGACGCAATCCGCGCAGTCGATATG
>JBEAZM010000100.1:0-4500 GCA_041170125.1 Actinomycetota bacterium | reverse complement strand
GGCCCATCAAAGAAACCTTGAATCTGCGAAGTATGCAAGTCCACAGCCATGATGCGATCGGCACCTGCTGACTTGAAAAGATCACAAACTAGTCGGGCAGTGATTGGTTCGCGGCCACGGTGCTTTTTGTCCTGGCGGGCGTAACCTAAAAACGGCGCAATCACGGTGATGCGTTTTGCGCTTGCCCGCTTAAGCGCATCTACCATGATTAGTTGTTCCATGATCCACTTGTTGATTGGCATGGAGTGGGTCTGGAGCACAAAAGCATCACAACCACGAACCGATTCCTCAAAGCGCACGAAAATTTCGCCGTTAGCAAAATCGTAAGCCGTGGTTGGGACGAGGTCAGTGCCAAGTTCGCGAGCAACAGCTGCTGCCAGTTCTGGATGTGAACGACCTCCAAAAAGCATTAGCTTCTTGTTGTTGCGCGTTTCGACTCCGGTCACTTTGTCTCCGTTTCGTTTGTTGATGGATTTTGCGCGAGAAAATCTTCTGCTGCTTTAGCCGAGCTGCTGCCAGCACGCTTTCGGCTTACCCAACCGAGCAGGTTGGTTTGGGTGGCGCGGCCTATAGCCAACGCTCCGGCTGGCACATCTTCCGTAATGACACTGCCTGCTGCCGTGTAGGCGCCATCGCCAATTTCGACTGGCGCGACCAACATTGAGTCCGAGCCAATTCGAACAGCATCGCCAATTTTGGTTCGGTGCTTGTTAACTCCGTCGTAGTTCACAACCACCGTCGCAGCACCAATGTTTGAGCCAACTCCAATTTCGGCATCTCCCACGTAAGAGAGATGCGGAACTTTTGAACCAGCACCAATGACTGAGTTTTTAATCTCAACATACGCGCCAACTTTTGATTTAGTTCCAAGTTCAGTTCCAGGTCGCAAGAAACTGTAGGGACCGACGCTCGCACCCTCGCCAATGACAGCATCGACTGCGTGCGACTTCAACACTTTGGCGCCAGCAAGAACAGCACAATTTTCGAGGGTGACATCTGGTCCGATGACCGCATCCGCAGCGATAGCTGTTTTGCCGGAGAGATGTGTGTTTGGTCGAATCTGTACGTCACTTGCAATCACAACGTCAGCGCCAATCCAGGTCGTGGTGGAGTCATCAATCGTGACGCCGGCCTGCATCCAAGCAAGGTTGATGCGATCTTGCATGATGGTCGCGGCAATCGAGAGTTGGAAGCGATCGTTGACACCGAGAACTTCAGACTCATCCAAAATTTTATGTACCGAGACTCGCTTACCCGCGGCAGCTTGGATGGCTAGCACATCCGTGAGGTATTCCTCGGCTTGGGAATTGTTGGTTGTGAGTTGGGCAAGAGCCTCTACTAGCGCATCGGCCTCAAAAACATAGATTCCCGAGTTAATTTCATCAATTTCAAGCTCTTCAGCCGTCGCATCTTTATGTTCAACGATTTTAGATAGCGCACCTGATTCGTCCCGAACAATCCGACCATAGCCAGTGGCATCAAACATCTCGGTCGTCAAAACTGTGGCAGACGCTTTCGTGTCTCGGTGGGTCGCAATCAAGGCTTGAAGGGTGTCGCCAGTTAAGAGTGGTGTATCACCAGTCAGTACTAAAACTTCACCGTCGATTACAAGGCCGCGTTCAGCTAAATCGGCTAACGCCACTTTGACTGCGTGACCTGTTCCCCGGCGCACTTGTTGGACTGAGGTCAAAACATCGGAGTGTTGCTGATGCAACCACTCTTCTACCCGTTCCCGACCAGCACCCGTTACAACACAAGTGTGTTTTGGGGAAACGAAAGCGGTTGCGTGCAAAACGTGGCCGAGCATGGGGCGACCAAGCACATCATGCAGAACTTTTGGGGTTTTGGATTTCATTCGGGTGCCTTCACCTGCTGCTAAAACAAGAGCAAGCGCAGGGGAATTCAAGACAACCTCCGAGACGAGAACTAGGGCGAACCTTAGTCGGCTGAAAGGGCATTGTGAACGCAGGTTTAAGGCAAATTGTCGAAAAAGAAAAACTGGCCGGCAAGCCGACCAGTCTGGCTCCCCGTCGAGGATTCGAACCTCGCCTAACGGCTCCAAAGGCCGCTGTGCTGCCGCTACACCAACAGGGAAAGCAGGGCGAATTTTGCTGCCTAGCCGGTTCGTTTGGCGAATCGGGGTCGAATTCTGATTCGGAAAGTGATTTTGTAGGCAAAAGTCCTGAGCTAACCACAATGAAATCAAACTAGAGTAGCGAGATGAAACCTTCTGAATTGTGGAAATCTGAACTAGCCAGCTGGGCACTCCCAGACGACATTCTTAGCCAGGCTCCACTCCCACCATGGACTCACCCAGTAGATCTGTTTGCAGTCAGCGAATCACAGATCGGCAAGCGCAACCCGTCCGATGAAATTGCACTAGCTGGGTTGGGTGCCGATGGCAGTGTGGTTGATGTTGGTTCAGGAGGAGGTCGTGCAACTTTCGCATTACTGCCGGAGTTGAAACACGCGATTGCGGTTGATCACCAAAGTGGCATGCTCGAATCGTTCGCGCAGACTGCCGCTGCGGCTGGCATTAGCTATGAGACAGTGCTTGGAGACTGGCCAGATGTTGCGCCATTGACGTCTAGCGCTGAGGTGGTTTTGTGTCACCACGTTTTTTACAACGTCCAAAACTTGCTGCCCTTTATTTCCGCGCTGTCCGAAAAAGCTACTCGTCGAGTGGTTGTGGAATTGCCTGAACGCCATCCAATGTCGGACGCCAACGATGCCTGGCAACATTTCTGGGGTATTGAGCGGCCACAACAACCAACCGCTGATTTGGCACTGCAGGTTGTCCAAGAAGCAGGCTTTGAGCCGCAGATTCAAAAGTTTGAGGACTCACCGCGGCAGGTCGTAAAGCCTGAGCGAGCGGTTGAGTTGTTCCGGATTCGGTTATGCCTGACAGCCGAACGAGACGCTGAGATTGCCGAGTACTTGGCTAATCGGCCAACCCCGAGCCCTCGCAAGTTAGCCACAATCTGGTGGGACATTTAGGACAGTTTTTTCCCAATCACTTGTTTGCACACTAGAGTCGCAGGTGATGACTGCTTCTGTGACCCCAATCGATGGTTTTGCCGACGATCCAACAAGACGTCCGCGACCAATCGAGCCACAGCCGTCGCGTAAACGTATGACCGCACTTGAGCGGCGCGAGCAACTAATTCGGATCGGCCGCACACTTTTTGCGCAAAAAGGTTTTGAGTCTGTCACGATTGAAGAAATCGCCCACAAGGCCGACGTCAGCAAACCAGTCGTCTATGAACACTTTGGCCGAATTGAACTTGATGGCCGCGAAGTGGGTGCAAAAGAAGCGCTTTACGCCGTGATTGTGGATCGCGAGATTGCGACGCTTTTGAATGTCATTCAAGATGCACTGAACGCTTCTCAACCTTTGGCCAAACTCGAGGCAGCCGCACTCGGTATGTTGACTTACATTGAAGACAACTCTGAGGGTTTTTCTATCATTGTTCGCGACTCCCCTATCGGAATGACTAGCGGATCGTTCAGTTCCTTGATCACCGACATCGCAATGCGAGTACAACATCTTTTGGCTGGAGAATTTAAGCGCCGAAAACTCAATCCAAAATTAGCTCCGCTTTATGCCCAAGCGCTTGTGGGTATGGTTGCCTTAACTGGTCAGTGGTGGTTGGAGACGCGAAAGCCCTCCAAAGAAGAGGTGGCATCGCATTTAGTCAACTTAGCTTGGAATGGGCTCGGTGGCATGGAAGCCAATCCCCGCTTGCGCACAATCGCTAAAAAGTAATCTACTGAATCACGTGGTGTCTGGATCCAGCGGAATTGATTTCGCTGGTCTAGAGCGTTGTGAATCCGGCAAATCTTGCAAAATTCTTTTTGGATTTAGGTCCTGTAAATCACGAACAATTTCAGGATCAATATCAATCACTTCTTGTACGGATGCTTTGGCCTCAGTGATTTGACCACGTAAACCACGGAAGAATTTGGCAGCTTTGGCAGCATATTCGGGCAATCGCTCAGGCCCAATCACAATTAGTCCGATTACACCCAGGACTAAAAGTTCACCAAAGCCAATATCGAAAAGCACGAGTGCAGCCTAGACGAATGTCTCCAAAGCGCCGAGCGTTACTTTTACGACTTTGCCATCACTCATCTCGAGCTCAACAACATCGCCAGGTGCATATTCCCGCAAAGCAACGATGAACTCGATTGGATTGCGAACTTTTCGATCATTCACCCGAACCACGAGGTCGCCTGCCTCAACGCCCGCTTTATCAGCTGGACCATCGGCATCTACTTCTGCAATGAGTCCACCACGTTCGAGTGAGCCCATTTCAACTTTGACACCAATGATTGGAATCGTGCTACCACCAGTAGCGATGATTTCTTCAGCGATTCGCTTAGCGGTGTTGATTGGGATTGCAAACCCCAAACCGATAGATCCAGCAGTTCCACCTAGCAGATTGCCTGTGGTCGCGATTGCACTGTTAATGCCAATCACAAATCCGTTGGCATCTACTA
>JBEAZM010000099.1:0-3071 GCA_041170125.1 Actinomycetota bacterium | reverse complement strand
GGCGGTAAAGAATTTCTTCATTTCTTTTCCTCTCTTAACCTTTAACTGCGCCATCCATGACACCCTGAACCAACTTGCGCCCAACAAAGGCGAAGAGGACTAGGAGTGGCAAGGTGGAAAGCAAGGCACCGCCCATATTTAGGGCGTAATCCAAAACGTAGCTCGCCTTTAGCTGGGCTACGGCTACCTGAACAGTGAAGTTTTCTGGCGATGACAACACGAGTGTTGGCCAGAGGAAGTCGTTCCAGCTTGCAAGGAAGCTGAAGAGACCGAGAACAAACGCGCTCTGTCGGATAGATGGGAGCACTACGTGCCAGAAGGAACGCAAAACGCCAGCTCGATCGATTGCAGCAGCTTCGAGTAATTCGTTGGGCACTTGTGCATCAATCACCTGCCGCATCCAGAACACACCGAAAGCTGAAACAAGTGCTGGAACAATCAGCGCATTAAGCGAGTCAATCCAGCCCAGTCGTCCAATCAAAATGAACAACGGAATGATGCCAAGCTGACTTGGCAACATCATGGTTCCAACCACGAAGAGCACGAGGAACTTGCGGCCTTTGAAGCGTAACTTTGCAAATGCAAAACCAGCTAGTGCAGCGAAGAAAACCTGCGCTACTGCGACCACTGTGCCGACAATGAAAGTGTTAATCAACGCATCGTTAAAAGGAACGACGGAGTAAACGTCCGCAACAACTTTCAAGAATCGATCACCAGGCACCAACGATGGTGGCATTTTCGAAATTTCATCAGAACCATTTGATGCAACCACATACATCCAGTAGAACGGGAATGTGGAGACGAAGGTAATGATTAAAAGATAGAAGTAGCCACCGAATCGAACCCGGAACTGTCCAGGAGCATGATTTCCTCTAAAGAAATTCAACAAATTCATCATTTGTCCTCAGATCCGAGTGCCCGCGTAATGAAGAAGTTGATTGTCGAAATAATCAACACAATGATGGTGATTGCGATACCGATTGCGGCACCGTAACCCCAGTTGATGTTCACAAACGCTTGCTCAAATAGGTACAAGGTGAGAGTGGAAACCTGACGTGAGCTGCCGCCCGTGGCACCTGCAAGTGTCAGAGGCTCGGCGAACACCTGCAGACCACCAATCGTGCCCACAATCAACACGAAGGTGATTGTGTTTTTCAACTGTGGCAGCGTGATGTAACGGAACTGCTGCCAGCGCGTTACACCATCAATCGCAGCGGATTCGTACAACTCATTCGGGATAGCCAACATTGATGCTAGGAAGATGAGGGTGTTGTAACCCACCCAGCGCCACATAATCATCACACTGATTGCAATCTGGCCTGGAATTGCTTGTTCAACGAAGTCGACGTTGTCAAAACCAAAACGAGTGATGACAAAGTTAATGAGACCGTAGTCGCGACCAAACAACTGACCAAACACCAAAGCAACCGCTAGCACCGAAGTGATGTTTGGAATCAACAACACTGTGCGCCACAAAGTATTGCCGCGCAATGTTGGGTTCCGCAGAACCGAAGCCAGAGCAATCGCCAAGAAAATCTGCGGGATTGTGGAGATGAACCAGATCTGGAAAGTGTTCCGTACCGCCAACCAGAAATTGCCATCGTCCCAAAGGATTCGAAAATTCTCTAAACCAACAAATGTTTGGGCAGTGGGGTCGAGTGGATCCCAACTAAAGAATGCAATGTAAACCGAGTAAATAACGGGTAGTAGCCCGAAAATAAAAAAGAGAATAAAGAACGGCGCTGTAAACAGATAAGCCCAACGACCATTTAGAGATGCAATCCCTGTCTGGTCTTCCGGCTTCCGCGAGCGGCGGATGCGCCCGGCAAAAGCCGGGCGCATCTTGGTTTCAACCGATGACATCCACTAACCGCCTACGGCTGTCTGGATCTCTTTGAGGGCTTGAGCCCACGCTTTGGTTCGGGTTTGCTTCTTGGCAGCAACACGTGCAAGTGCGTTACCAAAAGCTTGGTCAATCGCGCGCTGCTTCTTGCCTTCAAAGATTGGCTTCAACTTCTTGGCGCCTGCAGCGTAGATCTTGCCGACTGGCGCGTTGTTGAAGAAAGGATCCTTGTAGTTAAGAAGTGCTGGATCGGTGTAGAGCTCAGTGGTTGATGGGAACAGACCGTAAGTCTTGAACATCTTCAACTGCTGCTCTGGTGCTAGGTACCATGAGATGAAGTCCCAGGCTGCTTGACGGTTGGCAACTTTGCCTGAGGTCGGGATGCTCAACTGAGTTCCGCCTTGGTTACCGCCACCGCCAGGGATGGAAGCAACGTCCCACTTGCCCTTGGTTGATGGAGCCTGCTGCTTGATGTAATCGAGCATCCAAGCTGGTGCCAAGATAGCTGCGAACTTGCCCTTGGTCATACCGACGTTCCAGTCCGAGGAGAACTGAGTGGTGCGGGTATCAATACCAGATTCGATCGCTTTAACGGTTACGTTGAATGCATTCTTTACAGCTGGGTTGGTGCGGTAAACGAGAATGCCATCAGCGGTGTTGTTGTTGCGGTAGTACTTCTCTTTGCTCTGGTTAAGCATTGCAGCGTAGATTGAACCAGCAGTATCGATGAAGCCCTTCTTGGCTTTCTTGTCAGCTGCGCTCATCTTGGACATGTACTTCTGGCCAGTCGCAATAAATGCGTTCCAGGTTGGCCAAAGCTTGCTAACTGCATCGCGGTTGGTTGGGAGCCCAGCCTTCTTGAAGAGGTCGGTGCGGTATGCAACCTGCAAGCCGCCGACATCGGTTGGGATACCAATCACGTTGCCGTTGTATGCAACGCCATTAGCCCAGCGCCAGCCCAGGTAATCGCTCTTCATGTTCACACCGGTCTTATTGCCAGTTGAAGAGGTCATGGTCTTCAAGTTCACGAAGCACTGTGGGTATGAACGCCAGTAACCGGAGTAGGAGATTTCAATTGCAGTGATGTCTGGACCGTTCTGGGAATTGGCGGTCGCACAAGCTGTCACGAGATCTTTGCCGTTGAGGGTGTCGAGCTCGGACTTCTTGATTGAAAAGTTGATGTTCGGGTTCAACCGCTTGTATTCAAGTACAAGTGATGGCTGAATCA
>JBEAZM010000098.1:0-7648 GCA_041170125.1 Actinomycetota bacterium | reverse complement strand
TGCTTGCGTCCGTCATGAACTGCCAGAGTGTGGCCGAGCATGGCAGGAGAAATTACTGATCGGCGTGACCAGGTCTTGATCACGTTCTTGGTTCCCTTTTCATTTTGATCGTCAACCTTCTTTAGAAGGTGTCCGTCAATGAATGGACCTTTTTTCAGGCTACGTGGCATCTCAATAACTCCTAGCGCTTCTTGCCGGTCTTGCGGCGACGGACGATCATCTTGTCGCTGGCCTTATTGGCTGTGCGAGTACGACCTTCTGCTTTACCGTTTGGATTCACTGGGTGACGTCCACCGGAAGTCTTACCTTCACCACCACCATGTGGGTGATCGACAGGGTTCATTGCAACACCGCGGACGGTTGGGCGCTTGCCCTTCCAACGCATACGGCCAGCTTTACCCCAGTTGATGTTTGATTGTTCAGCGTTGCCAACTTCACCGATGGTGGCGCGGCAGCGCAAATCAACGTTGCGGATTTCGCCGGATGGCAAACGCAACTGAGCGTATGGGCCATCTTTAGCGACGAGCTGAATGCTGGTGCCGGCTGAACGTGCAATCTTTGCTCCACCGCCTGGACGCAATTCAACAGCGTGAATCACGGTACCAACTGGGATGTTGCGCAATGGCAGGTTGTTGCCTGGCTTGATGTCAGCTGCAGGTCCGGTCTCAATCACATCGCCCTGGCCCAACTTGTTAGGTGCCAAGATGTAGCGCTTTTCGCCGTCTGCGTAATGCAGCAAAGCGATGCGAGCGGTGCGGTTTGGATCGTATTCGATGTGTGCAACCTTTGCTGGTACACCATCTTTGTCAGCGCGACGGAAGTCGATGATGCGGTATGCCCGCTTGTGACCGCCGCCTTGGTGACGAGTGGTTACTCGACCGCTGGCGTTACGACCGCCCTTTTTGGAAAGTGGACGGACGAGTGACTTTTCAGGTTCTGACCGCGTAATTTCGACGAAGTCAGCAACGCTGCTACCACGACGACCAGGAGTGGTCGGCTTGTATTTGCGAATGCCCATTTGAACTACTGCCCTTCGTCTTAACTAGCGTTTCCGGTGAAGATGTCGATCCGTTCGCCAGCAGCGACGCTCACAATGGCGCGCTTCTGGTCGTTGCGCTTGCCGAAGCCAGTGCGGGTACGAACAGTCTTACCTTTACGGTTTTGGGTGTTGACCGAAACAACCTTGACGTTGAAGATTTCTTCAACCGCAAGCTTGATCTGAGTCTTGTTTGCGTCTGGGTGCACCAAGAAGGTGTACTTGTTTTCTTCCATCAAGCCGTAGGACTTTTCGGAGATGACTGGTGCGATCAAAATGTCGCGTGGATCTGCAATCTTGTTCATTATGCAATCTCGCTTTCTGATGCAACAGCTTTGACGCTCTTACCGGTGGCTGGGCCAGCGACGAAAACATCGAGTGCTGCCTTGGTGAAGACAACATCGTCGGAGATCAACACATCGTAGGTGTTGAGCTGATCAACGAAGAGCACGTGGATGTTCGCAGCGTTGCGCAATGACAAAGCCGAAACTTCATCTTTGCGGTCCAAAACCACGAGGATGTTCTTGGAGCTGGCAACTGAACCGAGTGCCTTCAACGCAGTTTTGGTGGATGGCTTTTCGCCTTCAACCAAGCTGCTGAAAACAAACACGCGGCCGTCACGAGCGCGGTCAGACAAAGCGCCGCGGAGTGCAGCAGCCTTCATCTTCTTAGGAGTGCGCTGGTCGTAAGAACGTGGGGTTGGACCATGTACAACGCCACCGCCCTTCATGTGAGGTGCACGGACGGAGCCCTGACGAGCGCGACCGGTTCCCTTCTGCTTGAAAGGCTTGCGACCTGAACCGCGAACTTCGCCACGATCCTTGGTATCAGCAGTGCCTTGACGAGCAGCAGCGAGCTGAGCCACAACAACCTGGTGGATTAGCGGAACGTTTGCCTGCACATCAAAGATGTCGGCTGGAAGTTCAGCTTTGCCAGATGCTTTGCCAGCTGGAGTCAAAATGTCAACAGTGCTCATGTCAGCCCGCCTTCACAGCGTTGCGAACCAAAACAACTGCGCCCTTGTTACCAGGTACAGCACCCTTGACGAGGATCAAGCCGTTTTCAGCATCCACTGCGTGAATGGTGAGGTTCTGAGTGGTCTGAGTGTCGCCACCCATACGGCCGGCCATCCGCACGCCGCGGAAAACGCGACCTGGGGTGGAGCAACCGCCGATGGAACCTGGCGAACGGTGCTTGCGCTGCACACCGTGGGATGCGCGCAAACCGTGGAAGCCGTGGCGCTTCATTACACCTGCGAAACCGTGACCACGAGTGGTACCAGTGACGTCGATGAGCGCACCTGCTTCAAAAGTTTCAACAGTGAGTTCTTGACCAAGGCTGTATTCAGCTGCATCTGCAGTTCGGATTTCAGCCACGTGACGGCGAGGAGTTACCCCTGCCTTCTCAAAGTGACCAGCTTCTGGCTTGGTGACCTTGCGTGGATCGATTGCACCGAATGCAATTTGGACAGCGCTGTAACCGTCGTTTTCAGGAGTCCGCACCTGTGTTACTACACAGGGTCCTGCCTGGATGACAGTTACTGGGACTACCCGATTTTCGGAATCCCAGACCTGGGTCATGCCAAGCTTGGTGCCTAGCAATCCCTTTTGTGTCTTCGTCATTTCAGTCGTTCCCTTAGAGCTTGATCTCGATGTCGACGCCAGCTGGAAGATCGAGACGCATGAGCGAATCGACAGTCTTCGGAGTTGGATCGATGATGTCAATTAGCCGCTTGTGGGTACGCATTTCGAAATGCTCGCGGCTGTCCTTGTATTTGTGAGGAGAGCGAATTACACAGAATACGTTCTTCTCGGTTGGCAACGGCACCGGGCCAGCTACCGACGCACCAGTACGGATAACTGTCTCAACGATCTTGCGAGCCGATGAGTCAATTACTTCGTGGTCGTAGGCTTTTAGCCTGATGCGGATTTTTTGTCCCGCCATCTCTATTTTCCTCTTACTTCCGGGCCGTTGAAAAAACTTGTTTTGGGGTGTTGTTGGGGGAGATTGCTCTCCCCCAACAACGAGGTTTTGGTGTTACGCGCTGATCTTGGTAACTCGACCAGCACCAACGGTGCGGCCACCTTCGCGGATTGCGAAGCGGAGGCCTTCTTCCATAGCGATTGGGTGAATGAGTTCAACGCTCATTTCAGTGTTATCGCCAGGCATAACCATTTCGCGGCCAGCAGGCAAAGTAACAACACCAGTCACGTCAGTGGTACGGAAGTAGAACTGTGGACGGTAGTTGTTGAAGAACGGAGTGTGACGTCCGCCTTCATCCTTGGAAAGGATGTATGCCTGTGCTTCGAAGTTGGTGTGTGGGGTTACGGAGCCTGGCTTGCAGACGACCTGACCACGTTCAACATCTTCACGCTTGGTACCACGGAGCAAGAGACCAACGTTCTCGCCTGCTTGACCTTCGTCGAGCAGCTTGCGGAACATTTCGACACCGGTAACGGTGGTCTTGGTGGTACCTGGGCGGATGCCGAGGATTTCAACTTCTTCGTTGACCTTAACGATGCCGCGTTCGATACGACCGGTGACAACAGTGCCACGACCGGTGATGGTGAACACGTCTTCAACTGGCATCAAGAATGGCTTGTCAACTTCACGAGCTGGGGTCTGGATGTAGTTGTCTACAGCAGTCATGAGCTCGATGATTGATTCGCCCCACTTGGCGTCGCCGTTAAGTGCTGGGAATGCAGCAACGCGAACGATTGGGAGGTCATCGCCTGGGAATTCGTAGGTGGAAAGAAGTTCGCGAACTTCCATTTCAACGAGTTCAAGCAATTCTTCGTCTTCAACGACGTCGCACTTGTTCAAAGCAACAACGATCGCAGGAACGCCAACCTGGCGAGCCAAGAGAACGTGTTCCTTGGTCTGAGGCATTGGGCCGTCGGTTGCAGCTACAACGAGGATCGCGCCGTCCATCTGAGCAGCGCCAGTGATCATGTTCTTGATGTAGTCAGCGTGACCTGGGCAGTCAACGTGTGCGTAGTGACGTGCCTCAGTCTGGTATTCGACGTGAGCGATCGAAATGGTGATGCCGCGCTGACGTTCTTCAGGGGCCTTATCGATCTGATCGAATGGGGTGAATGGGTTGATATCTGGGTACTTGTCATGCAGTACTTTGGTGATCGCCGCGGTAAGAGTGGTCTTACCGTGGTCGATGTGACCGATGGTACCGATGTTAACGTGCGGTTTGGTCCGCTCGAACTTCGCCTTTGCCACTTTGGTCCTCCAAGACCTATCAGAGTTTCACAACCGGGTGGCTGTGAGTTGGTTTGTTTTGTTGGGGAGAATGGGCGCTTTCACGCCCGCGTGTCACTCGCCCCGAACTTTTGCGATGATTTCCGTCGCAACATTGTTCGGAACCTGCGCATATGAGTCGAACTGCATTGCGTAGTTAGCTCGACCCTGGGTCTTGCTGCGAAGATCGCCGACATAGCCGAACATCTCCGAAAGCGGGACCAGCGCTTTGACGACGCGAGCGCCTGAACGCTCATCCATGGCCTGAATCTGGCCACGACGAGAGTTGAGATCGCCGATTACGTCGCCCATAAACTCCTCTGGAGTGGTGACCTCGACGGCCATCATTGGTTCCAGCAGGACAGGGGTTGCACGCCGCGCGGCTTCTTTGAAAGCCATTGAGCCTGCGATTTTGAACGCTAATTCAGACGAGTCCACATCGTGGTAAGCGCCATCTTGTAGCGTAACTTTGACATCCACCATTGGGTAGCCGGCGAGAACGCCGTATTCCATGGCGTCGCGGCAGCCAGTATCAACCGATGGGATGTATTCCCGAGGGATGCGGCCGCCGGTAACAGCGTTGACGAATTCGTAGCCACCTTCGCCACCAGCAAGTGGGCCGGTTGGCTCGATGTCGATGATGACCTTGCCGAACTGACCTGAACCACCGGACTGCTTCTTGTGGGTGTATTCGATCTTTTCGACCTTCTTGGTGATGGTTTCGCGGTAAGCAACCTGTGGCTTGCCAACGTTTGCTTCAACCTTGAATTCGCGCTTCATACGATCGACAAGAATTTCGAGGTGAAGCTCACCCATACCAGCGATGATGGTCTGGCCAGTTTCTTCGTCAGTGTAAACCTTGAAGGTTGGGTCTTCTTCAGCCAAGCGCTGGATTGCAACGCCAAGCTTCTCCTGGTCACCCTTGGTCTTAGGTTCAATCGCAACCTGGATAACTGGATCCGGGAAGTTCATTGATTCCAAAACGATTGGGTTCGAAGGATCACACAAGGTTTCACCAGTGGTGGTGTCCTTGAGACCCATAACAGCGATGATGTCGCCAGCGCCAACGCTTGCGATTTCCTCACGCTTGTTTGCGTGCATTCGGTAAATCTTGCCGATGCGCTCTTTGCGATCCTTGGTGGAGTTCAAAACCTGTGAGCCAGCTTCCAAACGACCGGAGTAAACGCGGACGTAGGTGAGCTTGCCAAGGTGTGGATCGGCAGCAATTTTGAATGCGAGAGCTGAAAGTGGTTCCGAGTCGTTGACCTGACGGATGATTTCAACTTCTTCGTTGTCTGGCTTGAAGCCCTTGATGCCATCAATGTCGAGTGGTGATGGCAAGTAAGCCACAACCGCGTCGAGCATTGGCTGCACGCCTTTGTTCTTGAATGCAGAACCAGTCAAAACTGGGGTGATGCGGTCAGCCAAGGTTGCGCGGCGGATAGCAGCATGGATGTCTTCGGTGGTGAAGTTCTCATCGAGGTACTTCTCGGCGAATACATCGTCGGCGTCGCCCAAAACATCGAGAAGTGCGGTGTGGTATTCCTTTGCCTTGTCGAGCATGTCGGCTGGAATTTCCTGGACTTCGTAGTCCTCGCCCTTCTTGGTGTCTTCTGGCCAAACCAAAGCGCGCATTTCGACAAGATCGATAACACCGCGGAAGTCAGCTTCAGCACCGATTGGGAGCTGGAGAACTGCCGCGGTTGCGCCCAAGCGAGTGCGGATGGTGTCGACACACATGTAGAAGTCAGCACCGGTACGGTCAAGCTTGTTGACGAAGCAGATACGTGGAACGTTGTAGCGGTCAGCCTGGCGCCAAACAGTTTCAGACTGTGGTTCAACACCGGCAACGCCGTCGAATACTGCAACCGCACCATCAAGCACGCGCAAGGAGCGTTCTACTTCAACGGTGAAGTCAACGTGACCTGGGGTGTCGATGATGTTGATCTGGTGATTCTTCCAATGGCAGGTGGTAGC
Organism: Actinomycetota bacterium; assembly: GCA_041170125.1. GTDB lineage: Bacteria > Actinomycetota > Actinomycetes > S36-B12 > UBA5976 > JAFMIT01. Next base: position 1,386 of record JBEAZM010000098.1, on the reverse strand, counting down.
TGCAGAGGTAATGGTGATACCGCGCTCTTGTTCCTGTTCCATCCAGTCCATGGTGGCTGCGCCATCGTGAACTTCACCGATCTTGTAGGTGATACCGGTGTAGAAAAGGATGCGTTCGGTCGTGGTGGTCTTACCCGCGTCGATATGCGCCATGATCCCGATATTGCGGGTGGTGGCGAGGTCGGCTGACACTTCTTTAGCTCCGTCTGTCTAGTGGTTTGGATTACCAGCGGTAATGGGCGAATGCCTTGTTGGATTCGGCCATCTTGTGGGTATCTTCGCGCTTCTTCACAGCGGCACCGAGGCCGTTGGATGCGTCCAAGATTTCGTTCATGAGGCGTTCGGTCATGGTCTTTTCACGACGAGCGCGGCTGTAGTTGATCAACCAGCGAAGTGCAAGGGTGGTTGCACGGCCTGGCTTGACTTCAACTGGCACCTGGTAGGTCGCGCCACCAACACGGCGGGAGCGGACCTCGAGGGTTGGCTTGACGTTGTCAAGCGCCTTCTTCAGGGTCAAAACTGGGTCGGTGCCGGTCTTTTCACGGCAACCTTCGAGGGCGTTGTAAACAATCGCTTCAGCGGTTGACTTCTTGCCATCTAGCAAAACCTTGTTAACCAACTGGGTAACGAGGGTTGAGCCGTATACAGGGTCAACTACGAGCGGGCGCTTTGGCGCGGGGCCTTTGCGTGGCATTAGCTCTTCTCCTTCTTAGCGCCGTAACGGCTGCGTGCTTGCTTACGCTTCTTTACACCCTGGGTGTCGAGAGAGCCACGAATGATCTTGTAGCGAACACCTGGTAGGTCCTTCACACGGCCACCGCGGACAAGCACGATTGAGTGCTCCTGCAGGTTGTGGCCTTCGCCTGGGATGTACGCGGTGACTTCAATGCCTGAAGTGAGGCGCACACGGGCAACTTTGCGCAAAGCAGAGTTCGGCTTCTTAGGGGTGGTGGTGTACACACGGGTGCACACACCACGACGCTGAGGTGAACCCTTAAGCGCGGGGGTCTTGTTCTTGGCGACCTTGTCCTGGCGGCCTTTGCGGACCAGCTGCTGGATGGTAGGCACTCGCTTACTCCGTGTTCTCTCGCGAAGAGCGTCAGCTCCCCGCAGGGGTTGGTTTCTAGCTCGTTTCCCCGACCCACGCACTCGGGCGTGTCGCGCTTTTCCGGAGAAAAACGCGCACATTACGAGCGCGGGATTGGTGCTCACAAATGATGATTTGGGGTCAAACCACACTGCAAGACCCGGGGCTAACCGGGCACGGCGGGCGAGACTAGCCCACAACTACCGAAAAGGTCAAAACGAGGCACAAAAGGGGAAATCGGCGCAATTTCAGGAAGGGCGGCGAAGCCGCATGCCGAGAGCCGCAGGATAGTTATTCGG
>JBEAZM010000097.1:0-13786 GCA_041170125.1 Actinomycetota bacterium | reverse complement strand
AATTTAACGAACTCGTAGAGCGCTATGGAAGTGAGAATGTCGGCCTTTTAACGGGTGACGTTTCATTGAACGGCGAAGCCCCAATCGTGGTGATGACGACAGAGGTTTTGCGGAACATGCTCTATGTGGGGAGTGGCACGCTTCTAAACCTTGGGCACGTAGTCATGGATGAAGTTCACTACCTAGCAGACCGCAGCCGCGGTGCAGTCTGGGAAGAAGTTATTTTGCGGCTGCCAGAATCGGTTGCAATCACTGCCCTAAGTGCCACAGTCAGTAATGCTGAAGAGTTCGGTGCCTGGCTGGAAAATGTTCGGGGAGATACGGCCGTCATCGTTGAAGAACATCGACCAGTACCGCTCTGGCAGCTGGTAGCTGCTGAAAATAAAGTGCACGATCTCTTTATCGATGAAGCACAAAAGAAGGTGAACTCAGAGCTGATTCGATTAGCAAGAATTCAGCAACAGCACGGCAGACCGGGTAACCGCAATCGCAGATTTGGCCATTCTCGATTCACTCCACAACGCGATATGTTGATTCGGCTCATGGAACAGGAATATCTGCTTCCCGCAATTTGGTTCATATTCAGTCGGCGTGGCTGTGACGCCGCTGTTGAGCAGATGCTTTCGTTGAATTTGAAACTCACGAACCCGGCTGAAGCGCGAGAAATCAGAGAATACGCCGAGCAAGAAATTGCGGACCTGCCCCCAGCTGATTTGGTTGCACTACAAGCTGATGCTTGGCTTGAGGCGCTACAGCGTGGCTTTGCTGCACACCACGCTGGCTTAATTCCAAGATTCAAAGTGATTGTGGAATCGCTTTTCCAACGGGGTCTATTAAAAGTAGTTTTTGCGACAGAGACATTGGCGTTAGGCATCAACATGCCTGCCAGATCAGTTGTGCTGGAGAAGCTGTCCAAGTGGAATGGCGACGGCCACGTAAATCTGACAGCTGGCGAGTACACCCAGTTGACTGGACGTGCCGGCAGACGAGGAATCGATGACGAGGGCAACGCGATAGTCCTTTGGCAAGAAGATTTAGATCCGCTCAGTCTCGCCGGCCTAGCTTCTACTCGAACCTATCCATTGCGCTCTTCATTCAAACCCGGTTACACCATGGCCGTAAACACGATTCAAAACATCGGTTATAGCCGCACTTCCGAGTTGATTGGGTTGTCATTTGCACAGTATCAGGCTGATGCTGGAGTGGCGGGATTTGGTGCGAAGCTCGATAAACAGAAAACTGCGCTGAAGGGTTACCGCGAGGCAATGGATTGTCATCTCGGCGATTTCTTTGAGTATGCAAACCTTCGAGAACAACTTTCCCAAACCGAAAAACAGGCATCAATCTCTAATCGAGCTTTGATAGACCAAATTTCGGCAAAGAGCATGAATGAGTTACTGCCTGGGGACATAGTCCTAATCCAAACCGGCCGAAAGTCGGCACCAGCCGTGGTGCTCGAAATTGCAATGGCGTTCGGGGAGGATCCTCGAGCTGTTGTCATGACTATCAACAAAGAAATTCGGAAGATTCGGGCCAGCGATTTTGCAGGTGAAATTAGATCACTTGCCCGAGTGAAAATTCCCAACGATTTTGATCAACGAAATCACAAAACTCGCGCAATCTTGTTGAATCGAATGAAACAACACGCATTCGACGTTCGACCGGTTCGGCAGAAAGCTCCAAAAAACCTAGACATCGAATCCCAGATAACTGAGCTACGTTCCAAATTGCGGGCACACCCATGCCACGGCTGTAATGCGCGAGAAGAACACGCCCGTTGGGGGGAGCGCTATTTCAAACTTCAACGGGAAATCACGAATTTGGAAAATCAAATTTCAGGTCGCACAAACGTTCTGACGTTGGAATTTAAACGAGTTTCTGAAGTGCTTGTCGAACTTGGATATCTCGATTCGATTGGCGATAACTCCAAGGTGACCGCAAACGGCCAACTGCTCCGAAATTTACATTCGGAAAATGCGCTGCTTTTGGCAGAGGGGATTCAGCGCCAAATGTTTGATGGGCTTGGGGCCGCAGATTTAGCAGCGGTTGTGTCGAGCTTGGTTTACGAACCTCGCAAAGATGAACCAGAGGGAGGTCCTCGAATCAAGTCCGAACTTGTGGCGGAGCGAATTCGAAGCCTGACCCAGATTTTTGTGGAACTGCGTGAGGTCGAGGCAAAGCACCGACTCAATACCGTCACCAAGCCAGAACCAGGTTTCGCGTGGCCAATCTACCTGTGGGTGGAGGGCAAACCTCTCAACCGCATTTTGCACGCTGCCGACATGTCGGCTGGCGATTTTGTCCGTACCAGTCGTCGATTGATCGATGTTCTGGAGCAGGTAGCAAGTGTTACTGCGTCCGAAACCAAAGCGGCAGCTTTAGAGGCTGTCGCCGCAATTCGACGTGGCATTGTTGATACCGACGATGCCAACGAAGTCTGATCGCATCAGTAATCGATCGCGCTCCACCAAGCATTTTGGTGTCGCTTTAATCCAAGTTCAATCGCAGTAGGAGACTCGGCGTTTTTACGCCAGTTGGATGCGGTTGGTGGCAATTCCAATGGACGGTTCAAAATCACAACCTGCTTTGCGCGTTCTAAATAGTCCAAACTTGTAATTAGATTTTCAGTTATTTTCGGCCGAATTCTTGAGTCTTGCGCTTTCGCAGCCGCAATCAAACTATCGATATCACCAAATTCTTGTAATAGTCGAGCAGCAGTTTTCTCACCAATCCCTGCAACACCCGGTAGCCCGTCGGAGGCATCTCCGCGTAAAACCGAAAATTCGGCATATTGCTCGGCAGTGATGCCGTACTTTTCAAAAATATAACTGCCATCTACTGTGGTGTGTTTTGAAATTCCAGTACCAATGTAAAGCACCTTACTTGGGAGTGCATCATTAACTAACTGGAATAGATCTCGGTCGCCGGTCACTACCAAAACCTGCTGGTCCGCGGTGCGGGCGTAATGTGCAATCACGTCATCGGACTCATAATCGGGAAGGCCCACGCAAGGAATCTGCCACTCTTGCAATATCGAACGCAGCAAATCAACTTGGTCGGAGAGTGTGTCTGGCATTTGCTCTTCATCGGCATCAGCAACTCGTGCTGTTTTGTAGGTCGGTAGCAATTCGACCCGCCATTCGGGTCGCCAACTCAAGTCCCATGTTGTCACTAATTCCTGCGGCTGGTACTTATCGATGAAGTAACTCAAAGCATCGAGTGAGCCCCGAATAGCGTTTGCGGCCTGCCCGTTTGGGGCCGTCCATTCAGGCTGTGAGTAGTACGCACGATAGTAAACAGTGGCGATATCAACCAACATTAAAGACATGTGCAAAGTATGGCTTTTTCTGGGGTAGTTTTTCGCCATGCAAACCTATCTTTCGCGAATTGCCCAACTTCAAAATCAAGTTGAAAGCAGTGACGTCGACGCCGTCGTGGTTTCACCAGGTCCCGACCTGTTGTACCTAACGGGATACGATGCAATTCCATTAGAACGTTTGACTGCATTGGTCGTCCGTAAGGGCGCCGCCCCATTTCTAGTCTCACCTTTGCTCGAGCGGGCTGCAGCCGCAGCTTCACCTTTTGGCAGCTTGAATTTAGAGATTCGAACCTGGACGGAGACTGAGAGTCCATATCAATTGATTGCTAGCGAACTTGCTGATATCGAGAAGTTTGCGGTTGATGGTCGCATGTGGGCTGAGAAATTGATTCGGATGCAACAAGCAATCAGCGGAGCAAAAGCGGTCTCAGCCACACCACTGATTAGCCAATTGCGGATGCGCAAAACCCAAAGCGAAGTAGAGGCGCTTCGGGAGGCCGGAGCTGCAATCGATTGGGTGCACTCCCAGGTTGCTGATTTGCTCAAGCCCGGTCGTACCGAAGCCGAAGTTGGCGCTGATATCGCAAAACTCATAAGAGACTCTGGTCATTCAACCGTTGATTTCGTGATTGTGGGAAGTGGTCCAAACTCGGCTTCACCGCATCACGAATTGTCTGACCGTGTGATTAGGATGAATGAGCCGATCGTGGTTGACCTCGGTGGCACCATGCCAAGCGGTTACTGCAGTGACTCAACTCGAACTTACTTTGTTGGTACTCCAGATGCCGAGTACTTGGAGCGATATGAAATTTTGCTCGATGCACAACAACTTGCAACCGCAGCTGTCCAACCCGGTATCCCGTGCGAAGAAATCGATGCGGTAGCACGTCGGCACATGACGGCAAACGGGATTGGCGAATTGTTCATCCATCGAATTGGTCATGGGATCGGAATGGAAACTCATGAGGATCCTTACATGGTCGCAGGTAATTCACTGCCACTTGAACTGGGCTTTGCGTTTTCGATTGAACCGGGCTTCTATGAGGATGGCAAGGCGGGTGCTCGGATCGAAGACATTGTCGTTTGTGGCGAAGCTGGTGCCATCGTTTTAAACAATCGTCCGCGCGAATTGCATGTAATTAACTAAATGAAACAGATTTCTGGCATTGCAGTTCTGCCGCTCATTTTTGGGCTTGGCTGGATATCTGCATTTGGATATTTGAACGAGAGTTGGGCATTACCGCTTCTGTTCCTATCCGGCGCTACAGGATTCTGGTTTATTTTCCGCTCTCAGAGAATCGCGTTAGCTGGCTTTGTTTTTGGGATGGGATATTTCTTAAATCTAATTGACTGGTTGGATGTCATTGGAAATGACGCTTGGATTGCTTTGAGCATACTGTCTGCAAGCTGGTGGGGTATCGGTTTCTGGATTGGCCAGAAATTCCAAAAACTCACATTTGCCTCAGTCTGGATCAGCGCCTGGTTCGTGAGTTTTGAACTACTGAGAGATCGTTTCCCTTGGGGTGGATTTGGCTGGGGTCAGTTCGCCATCTCCACTGTAAACAATTCATTCCTCGACGATCTAATTCCATTGCTTGGCCAAGTGTTATTGACTTTTTTAATCGTTTTTTCGTGGGTCTGGATTGCTAGAAATGGCATCAAACCAAAACGACTGCTGATTGCGCTTGCTGGGTTATTCATAGTTGGTGCAACCACACCGAGTTTTTCGATTACCGAGATCTCAACCGATTACGTAGTCGGGGTACAAGGGGGAGTGGTCTACTACCCGCTAGGGGAATACGGGCCTGCAGGTGAAGTCTTAGCAAAACACGTCGAAATTAGTTTGGCCAATCAAGAAGTTTTAAAGTCCGCTGAGTTAATCGTCTGGCCAGAGAGCGCCGTAGATATCGACGTTACCCGTTATCCACAGGCCGACGAGCAATTGCAGCAGCTAGCTGCCGAATTCGGGCAACCACTCCTAGTTAATTCCGTGACGCGGCTTGAAGACGAACGGGTACAAAACACTAGTTATCTTTATTCAGTTCAAGGTCGAGAGTTTGTTTACGCAAAACAGCGGTTAGTGCCATTTGGTGAATTCCTACCGCTGCGGGCCTTGATCGAGAGGTTCACCGAGCGGGCCGCATTCATGCCTAGAGATTTTGCAGCTGGTACTTCTAGCCAGCCAATCGGAATAGATGGAAACGCTTTGGTCATTTGTTTCGAAATCGCCGACGAACAGATAGCAGCTGTGCAATCTGATGCAAAGATTTTGTTGGTCCAAACAAACAACGCGACCTACCAAAATGGCGATCAATCAGATCAGCAGTTGCTCATAACCCGATTTAGAGCCGCCGAATTAGCCAAACCAACTCTCACGATTGCGACCAGCGGCATTAGTGCCACAATCGATGCTTCCGGACAAGTTATGGAACGAATCGAAAAAGGTGATCGCGGAATCTTGAAATTAATGATTCCCAGTGAATCGAGCTCCACACCAGCATCGAAACTAGCTGGCTTTGCGCCCTGGGCTATATGGGGATTAGCTCTCTGTTCGATTCTGTATCGAATTAAGGTTCGCGCATGAAGCCGCTCGTAATCATTCCGACCTATAACGAGATTGAAAATCTGCCAATCATTTTAAAACGCGTCACCGACGACGCTCCGATGGTTGATATTCTGATTGTGGATGATGCTTCGCCAGATGGCACCGGTGCACTTGCGGATGATTACGCTATTAAGTACTCAAAAATTAAGGTTTACCACCGTTCCAAGAAAGATGGGCTTGGTGGCGCCTACCGCGAAGGATTCAAACACGGAATCCAGTTGGGATACGACACATTCGTTCAACTCGATGCTGATGGATCACACCCAACCGACCGAATTCCAGCTTTATTAGAAGCACTGGCCGATCATGATGTAGCGATTGGTTCGCGGTGGATTAAAGGTGGGGCAGTGGTGAATTGGCCACTTAGTCGAAAAGTTCTTTCTCGCGGTGGCAACCTTTACGCCCGTTTGATGTTGCGTTTGAAAATTAATGATGCAACTGCCGGGTTCAGGGCCTTTCGAAAAGATGCCCTGTTAAAAACTGGTCTGCTTGAAACTACAAGTCAAGGCTATGTGTTTCAAGTTGAGTCCAGCCTCTTAATCAGCCGCAACAACCTAAGGGTTAAAGAAATTCCAATCACTTTCGTTGAACGCGAATATGGCACCTCAAAAATGAGCCAAGCGATCGTGAAAGAGGCCATGCTAAAAGTAACCCGATGGGCTTTTAGCGGCCGCTGAACAATTTAGATCAGAACTGGCTGTTTGTTGCCAGCAGCTTCAATACCTTCACGCATATTGACTTTACTCAGCAAGTAACCACCGACAACAAAGAAAAGAATCAGGGCGATTAAACCTGGTCGATACGAACCCGAAAGCTGGAATGCCAGCCCGAAAGTTAAAGTTCCTAGCCAGCTAGTGCCGCGTTCCATTGCCTGATAAAGCGCAAAATACTCTGCCTCACGACGGGCTGGTACGAGTTGACTAAATAGGCTGCGGGACAGTGCCTGAGTGCCGCCGAGCACAAAGCCGATCAACGCGGCTAGTAAATAGAAGAATAGTGCACTGTTTGCAGGTAAGAAGAAGCCTGCAATTATGACCAGCGTCCAAACAAACAGGCTGCTAAACACTGTTTTAAAAGCGCCAATTCGCGCGGCGATTTTGCCAGTCGTAAAGGCTCCTAGGAATGCAACGATCTGAACGATAACGATGGCTCCAACCAGTGCCGTTTGACCTAGTTTCAGTTCCTCGCTTCCGTAAACACTCGCCGAAGCAATCACGGTCTGAACACCATCATTAAAGAACAAGTAGGCAATTAAGAAAAGTCGCGTTTGTGGGTACTGCGAAAGTTCCCGCAGAGTGCGCCAAAGTTGGGTGAAAGAACCGGCTGCCAAACGTCTGAAACTTTCATCGCCGTACGCAACATCTGCCGAGTTGGAAATCTTCTTGTACGGGATATATGTCCAGGCCGCCCACCAAATGCCAGCGCTTAAAAGACTGATCCGAATCGCGAGTTCAGTGTATTCAGCTGGAGCCCCCAAATAGAGCCCAAGATTCACAATCAGAAGCAGACCGCCGCCGACATAGCCAAATGCCCAGCCCCGAGAACTCACCCGATCTCGATCATCCGGGGGAGTAATTTCAATCATGATTGCGTCGTAGACAACAAGTGATGCGCCGAGCGCGAGATTGCCGATTATTAATAGCAGGGCACCAAGCTGCCAGTTTGTGCCAGACACAAAGAACATCAGCGACGCCGCTGCGGCACCGACCCATGCAAATTTGCCTAAGAGTTTTTGCTTGTCGTGTCGAAGGTCGGCGTACGCACCAAGAAGTGGTAGGAGAAATGCTGAAAGCAATGTCGTGAAAGTGACTATGTAAAAGTACAGCGATCCTGGAGCGACGCTGAGTCCAAGCACATTTAGATTGGCATCACAGACATCTGCGGCGGGATCACATCCAGCAGCGCGCTGAGCAACTGACGTGAGGTAGGGACCGAACAAGACGGTGGTGACAGTGGTGACGTAGGCACTGTTAGCCCAATCGTAAAAATACCAAGCGCGCTGGCTAGGGGAGTCATCCTTAAAAATCGCCATTGTTTTCTCTCCAATGTCCCCGTTCGACTAACACGGCCTTCAGCACTGAAGGCTGATCCGTCATAACCGCATCAATCCCGTTGTCGTAAAGCCGATGCATGTCAGGCGCTGAATCTACGGTCCAAATATGAATATCTAGCCCTAAATCATGCACAAAATCGATAAAACTTCGGTTAACAAACTTAAGCCCGTAAGCCTTTTCCGGTGCCTGTACCGCAATCACGTTACTTGGCAGATTTGGTGCTCGTCCGGTTTTGTGGGCAAAAACCAAATCCCGAACCTCAGTTGCTCCGAGACTTGTGGAAACTTGCGGCAACTCATGCCGAATTTTCCGTAACCGCTTAGTTTCAAACGAACCGATGCAAACCCGGTACCACAAATCCTCACGCTGGGCTAAAAACCGAATTATTGGTTCAACTACCCGATCAGTTTTTGGGTCGAGATTGACCCGAACGTAATTGGGCAACCAATCTAAAAAGTCGACAAAACGCAGAATCGGATCGCCGTTGCGCTGCGCCAGAGTCGCGAGCTCCGAATATTTCAAACCCGAAATTGCACCGCGAAGCCCGAAATTACGCAACAAACGATCGTCATGGCTGATTACGAGCTCGCCATCGGCAGTCAGTTGCAAGTCGGTTTCAAGAACGCTGTATCCCAGATTTACCGAATGGTTGAAGGCGGAAATAGTGTTTTCAAGGTTCTCGTTAGCGCCGCCACGATGGGCAATGCCGAACGGCGAGGTTAAACCGAGATAAGCCACCTTGTGCTCCATTTCGCCGATAAGGATGATTATGACACTTTACGATTATTCGGTTATACCTTCAGCCAGACTGTGCAGTTCGGTGGTATCTCCCCTGTAATTCGCTTTGAACTGAGCAGCACTTCGCCGGCCGGAAGCTCAATTACTGATTCACTGAAGTTCGTTACACAAACCCAGCCGCCCGGACGTTCGAACGAAAAAGACTTCGAATCGCTGGAAAGCCACGACAGTTCTTCGGCACCCTCGAGTTCCCGCCGAAGTTTGATTGCTCGGCGGTATAAATTCAATACCGAATCGGCATTATTTTCCTGGCTAGCGACACTCTGACCCGCAAACCAATCAGGTTGTGGCAAATGCGGCAAGACGGAACTAAAACCATATGCGGGCTGGCTTTCATCCCAAGGAAGCGGCACTCGGCAGCCATCCCGAGATTTGAATTTACCTTCCCCGCGGAACCACTGCGGGTCTTGTTTCAGGTGATCCGGCATAGCCACATAATCGTGCAAGCCCAATTCCTCGCCCTGATATATGTAGGTCGATCCTGGCAGGGCCAAAATCAGCAAAGTCGCTGCCAACGCCCGCTCGAGCCCAAGTTGCAAATCCAGCGAGTTCTCAAACCTGTGGTTGATGTACCAGTCATTCTCTTCTGCAAACCCATTCCCCGACTTGCCGTAGCCTGGGATGGCTAACCTCGTGGTGTGGCGAATTACGTCGTGGTTAGACATGACCCAGGTCGATGAACTGCCCGTCTCTATCGCCGTCTTTAGATTTTCTGCAATCACTTTGTGAAATGCCGGCGCCGACCATTCGGCCACAAGCAAGTCGAAGTTAAACGACTGTCCGAGACCTGACTGTGAGGCGTAGGCAGGAACCCGGTTCGGGTGCACCCAGGCTTCGGCAACCGCAACCCGCGGAGGGTCATATTGATTAAATACCTGTCGCCAATCTTTGTAAATCTCGTGCACTTCATCCCGATCAAAAAGTTCATCGGTGCCATCTGCCTTCATCAGGCTTAGGTCATACCCGGTGCGACTTGGTAGCGGATCAAGCTGCTTTTTCAGAGCATGGGCGACATCGACACGAAAGCCATCGACTCCCCTATCTGACCAAAACTTCAATGTCTTCAAAAACTCTTCGTGAACTTCGGGATTGTCCCAGTTGAAATCAGGTTGCTCCCGCGTGAAAAGATGCATGTACCACTGACCATCTTCCACCCGAGTCCAACCCTCAGGTCCAAAATGGCTTACGAGATCCGAGGGCGGCAATTCGCCATTCGCTCCCCTGCCGTCACGAAAGATATAACGATTTCGAGCAGCTGAACCGGCTGGGGATCTCAATGCCTCTTGAAACCAAACATGCAGATTTGATGAGTGATTTGGCACGATATCAACAAATATCCTGATGCCTTTGGCATGAAGTGCCGCAGTTAATTCATCGATGTCATTCAGCGTTCCAAGTTTCGGATCAACATCTCGATAATCATCGACGTCGTACCCACCGTCCGCTAGTTGACTTGGATAGAAAGGACTTAGCCAAACTGCGTCCACACCCAGACTCGAGATGTAATCAACTTTCGAAATAATGCCCTTTATATCGCCAAGCCCGTCAGCGTTAGAGTCAAAAAAGCTGCGCGGATAAATCTGATAGATGACAGCTTGACGCCACCAGTCAGCTGGTCCGCGGAGAAAAACACCATCAACGAAAACGTCACTATTCACTGAAATCCTAAAAGTAAGAATTGGGGCTGGGTGAATCACCCAGCCCCTTTAACTTATTTGACAGCGCCTGCTGTCAGACCCCGAACGAAGTACCGCTGTAGGGCAAAGAAGACCAACAGTGGGACTACAAGGGAAATAAACGATCCAGCCGCAACATCTTGCCAACCTTCGCCATACTGCCCGAGCATGCGCAGGATCTTGTAGGTCAGAACACTCTTCTGCTCCCCTACGAAAATGAACGCAATCAAGTAGTCATTCCACACCCAGAGAAACTGGAAAATCGCAAACGAAGCGATTGCTGGCATGGACATAGGCAGTACGAGCTTCCAGAAGATTTGGTAATAGCTAGCACCATCCACCCGAGCGGCTTCAATCAACGATGTAGGAAGGGTCAACATGTAGTTGCGCAAAATGTAGATTGCAAGCGGTAGCGCAAAAGCGGAGTGCACAACCCAAGCTGACGCATAACTACCCGTCAGGGTCAGGCCGGTTTGATTCTGGAACCAAACCATTCCCTTAAGCACTGGCAATAATGCAGCCTGTAGTGGCACAACCATCAGACCTACGAGAGCCGCAAAGTAAAACTCTTTACCCTTGAAGTTTAAGAAGGTGAATGCGTACGCCGCATTCGCTGCAATCATCAACGGCAAAATCGTTGCAGGGATCGTCACCGCGAACGTGTTGATTAGCGCCTCTAAAAAGCCGCTATCCAGCGCTTTTTCGTAAGCGATTGTGTCCCAGTTTGTACCGAACGGATTGAATAATCCATCCCAAAACGGCGTCACCTCTGCCTCGGATCGCTTGCGGAATGAAGTGATCAGAAGACCTACAGTTGGTAAAGACCAAATCGCTACAAGAAGCAGTAAGCCTAGGGTGCTGCCGTAGTTAAGTGTTTTGGAAACGTTTCCACTTGCTTTACTCATCGCAACATCTCCTGGTGCTTAACGGTGCGGATCTGCAACCACATCAAAGGTGAAATCAGAATTGAGAGGATTACGACAATGGCTGAGGAAAGTCCGAGTTTTCCGCTCTCAAAAAATGTCATGTACCACTCGTAAGCCAGCACTTTGGTTTGGAAATTTCCACCGGTCATTGCAAGCACGATATCGAAAACTTTCATGACCATAATAAGGATGGTGATGAAAACTGCCATGATGGTTCCCCAGACCTGCGGCAAAATCACTCGCGCAAAAATTTGCCAAGCATTTGCCCCATCAATCCGTGCAGCTTCCAAAGTTTCTTCTGGCACAGCTTTAATGGCTGCAGAAATAATCACCATTGCATAGCCGGTTTGAAGCCAAACAACTACAGCCATAAGAAGCAAGCTGTTGAGGTGGTAATCCGTGATCGTCAACCAAGGCTGACTCTCAAATCCCAGTGCGTTAGCGATCGCGTTGAATAGACCAACGACAGGACGCCCAGGTGGTGCATACGCGTACAGATATGACCAAATAGTCGAAGCAGCAATCAAACTGATCGCCATCGGCATAAAGATTAAAGACTTAAAAACTTTCTCGCGTCGCGGACCCACGTTGTTCGAAAGTGTTGCCACAATCGTTCCGATGAACACAGTAATCCCCGGAACAATTGCGACCCAGAGGAAGTTGTTAAAAAGCGTTTGGTAGAACTCGCCATCTGTCATGAGTTCTATGTAGTTTTCAAAACCGACCCACTCTTGAAAACGTGAGTTGGCTCGAAATGACCAGTTGATGGTTTGAACTAATGGGTAAACCAAAACCAATATCAGCAGGAAAGCTGCCGGGCCTAAGAAGGCCATGAAAGTTAATTTCGCTCGGACCTTTTCAGGGAGCAGTTGAATTAAAAAGTTTAAGAGCCAGTACAGCGCATAGCTGACGGCAACACCTACCACCATAGCGGCTAAGGCATAAAGCAGATCACCCATCGAAACTCCAGACGAAACTATTAGTGCGGCGCGAATCTAAATCAGGATTTAAACCTTGGGAAGACTTGCGGCGCCAATTTTTGTGAATTGGCGCCGCAAGTTTTAGTGCATTTCCGTAGGACTCTTAGTACTTGGAGTCAATACGTGCAGCTGCTTCTGCCCAGTCGATGGAACCGATTACGAATTCGGTACCAGCAGCCCAGAATTCAGCATTTACTTCTGCTGGCATCTGGTCAGATCCGTCGAAGCCGAATACCTCAGCGTTAGCCATGGTCTCGCCAATCGTCTTGATCATTTCATTTGGGTAGAGGGAGGTGTCGAAGGTCTTGTGAGGCGAGATAACGCCTGCCGAGACCATGTATTCAGCAACTGCATCGCTGAAAATGAATTCCGCAACCTTAGCAACGTCAGCATCTACGTGACCGTCGAAGATAGCAGCAATGTCGCCACCACCGATAACGCCAGCCTGTGCACCTTCAGGAGTTGGGATTGGGAATACGTTCAAGCGGGAGTAATCGCCAGCGTTGATTTCAGCCTGGACATCTTCTGGCATGAAGCCAGTGATGAATGAACCCTGGCGGAGCATGAAGCACTGGCCTTCGCCAGCACCATCAGCGAACAAAGCTGCGGTGTCACCGAAGGAGGTGGTTGCCATTGCAGTGCCGCCGCCGTTTACCTGACCTTCAGCCATGAGACGTGCAGCTACGTAGTCAGCAGCCTGGGTAACTTCAGCAGAAGCGAAGTCGAGGTCGCCAGCAATCCACTGTGCGTAAGCATCTGCACCGTGGAACATAAGTACGTACTGTTCCATCCAGTCAGTGAATGCCCAACCGGTTGCTTCGCCAGACTCGATACCAGCACACCATGGGTAGCCGTTGCCGTCTGCCTTGATCTGTGCTTCGAGAGCCTGAAGTTCAGCTTCGGTGGTTGGAACTTCGTAACCAGCTGCTGCGAAAGCTGCTGGGTTGTAGAACACGAGGGACTTTACGTTTGCTGAAACAGGTAGGCCGTAGAGCTCACCGTCAACTACTGCAAGCTGATCCCAGCCTGGAACCAAGGTGGACTGAGGACCAGAGACATCAATGACGTCTGCCAATGGCACGAGGTAGTCAGCAAGACCTTTCAAGCCGCCTGGCTGTGGCCATAGCGCGATGTCTGGTTCCTGACCTGATTCAATCTTTACTTTGATGTCAGTGTCGAAAGAAGCAAGCGCGGTGAAGGTGATTTCGATTCCATTCGCTTCGCCGAATTCGGTGAGAGCTTTCTGGAAGTTAGCGGCGTCAACTTCGCCGTAACCGCCCATGATGGAGACTTTACCGTCGCCAGCAGGCAAACCGGTTTCTGATGGTTCTGCGTCAGAGCTGCAAGCTGCAAACATCAAAGCTGATGCTGCTGCAAGAGCGCCGAAGCGGAGAGTCTTGGACTTGAACATCCAGATTTCCTTCCAAT
>JBEAZM010000096.1:0-2992 GCA_041170125.1 Actinomycetota bacterium | reverse complement strand
GATGTCATCTTCATGATTTTGGTCCCTGAAGGTGAAGGCGACGAACACATCCAAATTTTGGCGGGACTCGCCCGTAGATTGATGGACCCCGAATTTACTGCGGCACTACGCAATGCTTCTGCTGCTGAACTACTAACAGTTCTAAGTAACTGAGAGGAATAGAAATGAAGATTGTGGCAGTGACTTCCTGCGCAACAGGAATTGCACACACTTACATGGCCGCTGAGGCTTTGGAGCGAGCTGCAAAAGCAGCTGGACACGAAATTTGGGTTGAGACTCAGGGTGCTGGTGGCTTGAAGCCAATCCCAGCCGACATCATCGCTGCTGCCGATGTTTGCATCTTTGCAAACGATGTTGGCATTCGTGAAGCAGCTCGATTTGAGCATCTCCCAACCGTGAAATCAATCCCAAAAACTGCAATCAAAGATGCAGCCGGATTGATCAAGCAGGCGGAAGAACTGCTTGGCTAAAAGTTTCTGCTAGCGAGGTGTTAGCAGAAAGTCAGCAAATCCGCTGACACCATTCGGAATTTCCGAATGGATCCTTAAAGGAAAATGGAGGGACAGCAGTGAGTGCTGGTTCTAACGTTCGCCAATGGCTAATGACGGGTGTTTCATACATGATCCCGTTCGTTACCGCCGGCGGTATCTTGATCGCTCTCGGCTTCTTGATCTCGGGTGACCCACCCGGCTTCACCAGCTTGGGAGTTCAGAATGCAGTAGACGGACTTGATGGTGCAGGCGTTGCACTTGATATGAACGTCCGCATCGGTGCATTCTTCTTTGGTCTTGCAATGGCTCCATGGAACTTCTTGCTTCCTGCTCTTGCTGGCTACATCGCATTCGGTATCGCTGACCGTCCAGGTCTCGTACCAGGCTTCTCCGCTGGTTTGGTCGCTGGCCAGATCGGTTCAGGCTTCCTCGGCGCACTCGTCGGTGGTTTGCTTGCTGGTTTCGTAGCTAAGTGGATTTCTGATCTCTCAGTTCCATCTGCGATTCGTTCATTGATGCCAATCGTCATCACTCCATTGGTCAGCGTTATTGCTACCTTGACCGTGATGTACTTTGTTGTTAAGAACATTGTTACCCCACTCAACGAAGGTGCTTCAAACTGGTTGAACGGTCTCGGTGAAGGTTCCCTCATCGTGCTCGGCATCATCCTTGGTTTGATGATGGCATTCGACATGGGTGGACCAATCAACAAGGTCGCATACACATTCGGTTCAGCAGGCATCATCTCTGCAGCCGATGCAGGTATCTTCCCAGATTCACCAAATAACTCTGCCTACATCGCAATGGCAATCGTTATGGCTTCTGGCATGACCCCACCACTTGGTTTGGCTCTCGCAACCTTCTTGCGTCCAAGCCTCTTCACTGAAGCAGAACAAGAAAACGGTAAAGCAGCAATCGTTTTGGGCCTCACCTTCATCACCGAAGGCGCAATCCCATTCGCAGCTGCAGACCCAGCTCGCGTCATCCCATCCATCATGGTTGGTTCGGCAGCAGCTGGTGCAACCGTTGCAGTGTTCGCCTCAACCCTCAATGCGCCACATGGTGGCCTTGCAGTGCTTCCGCTGATTGGTAACCCACTCGGCTTCGTTGTTGCACTTGCAGTCGGCACCGTAGTGACCGCATTTGCAGTTATGGCCCTCAAAGGTGCAGCTGCAAAAGCTGAGTAATCAGTAGTTCTAAAAGTGGGTGGGCAGCTTCCGGGTTGCCCACCCACACCATTTAAAAACTGAATTGCTAATCTGCAGAAACACTAAATCCCACGCATGCACATATGTGCCGTTCTGCGCAGCCAAACGACTTCAGAAAAGGATCAAAAGCATGGGCAACACAATGACAGGTATCGGAGTTTCTCCAGGCGTTGCAACTGGCAAGGTTTACCGCATCACTCACACAGTGATTGACCATGCTGTGCCCGCAACTCCTCGACAAGTTCTCGATGCTCTGACTGCAGTTGGTGTAGACCTTGAACGTCGGTCACAGGCTGCTGATTTAGAAGTTGCTCGAGAAGTGCTGAGCGCTCAAGCGATGATTGCCCAAGACCCAGCATTGGTAGAGGCAATCGGCGCACGGATGCCAGACGATGTGATTTATCCAGATGTGCGAGATGCAATTCGGGACGCCTTCGGTGGTTTTCGGGTGGCACTCGAAGCACTTGGTGGTTACTTCGCCGAACGTGTAAACGACTTGGATGAAATTGCTAATCGCACGATCCAGATGGTGAGTGGCGAAGCAGAGGCTGCAATCGAGCTCAGCGAACCATCGATTGTTGTTGCGGAAGATTTAACTCCGGCTGATACAGCCGCTCTGGATATGCGCTACGCCATGGCGCTGGTCGTCGCAAAAGGCGGACCAACCTCACATACAGCGATTGTGGCGCGAGGTTTAGGGATTCCGGCTGTGGTTGGCTGTAGTGATGCTGAGTCTTTAAACACCGGAGACTTCGTTTTGGTAGATGGTCGCGATGGTTCAGTGATGATTGATCCTGACGCCGCCACAATTTCGCATCACACCACGCGAGAAGAAACGCTGCGCGCTCGGGCAGCCGCAGTTACTGGACCAGGTCGTTTGTCCGATGGCACACCAGTTAACTTGTTGGCTAACGCAGGTTCGGTGCAAGACGCACTTAATGCAGCAAATGCTGGCGCTGAAGGCATCGGGCTGTTCCGCACAGAATTGCTTTTCCTCTCACGCGAAACTGAACCAACAGTTGAAGAACAAGTGGACCTGTATGTTGATGTATTCACCGCAATGGCAGGTCACAAAGTGGTTGTGCGAACCCTCGACGCAGGTAGTGACAAGCCAGTTCCATTCTTGAATACTGTTACTGAGGAAAACCCCGCGCTAGGTGTGCGCGGTTGGCGATTGACTCGCAATGGCGAAGAGGTAATGCGCCGCCAACTGCAAGCGCTAGCGATAGCAGCCTCGAAGACACATGTTGATTGTTGGGTTATGGCGCCGATGATTGACACACCAGCTGAGGC
>JBEAZM010000095.1:0-7109 GCA_041170125.1 Actinomycetota bacterium | reverse complement strand
ATACCAACGTTTGGCAAGTTTCCAAGATTGCGCATGAACGAAATTTCGTTGCCAGCGACGTAAAAAACTACAACCCAAAGAAGGCCAAGCACTAGGAAAGTGACCATGGTTGGGGCCAACCAGCGGGGTGAGTCCAGGTTGATTGGTTCCCGAGAAACTTGAGTAGTGGTCTCGACTGGAGCGCTGTTATCTTTTTTGCGGCGCTTTGAGATAGGCATTGAATCTCCTCTTTTCGTGGGCGCAGATTAGTCGAAAAACCGCGTACCGTACGACCTGTGAAGCGATTTCGGTCCGTAAAAGTCAGCACCACAGTGGTGACTGTCCTGACCGGTTTTGCCATTGGTGCTACCGCCGATGTTGCACGTGGCACTGACCTGCGGTCAGAACAGGGTTTAAATCTGAAAGAGCTTGTGATTGATCGGGCGAATTCGGTCGAATTCCGGGAATCGCGAAATCTAGATCTCCGCGCTGAGGTCGATGAGTTGATTTTAGAAAATTGGAGCTCAGAGCTCATTTCGTTACGCAACCGCTTGTCTGCCGCTGAGATTACAGCTGGACTGCGCGAGTTGGATGGCGCTGGTTTAGTCGTAACACTGGATGACGCGCCGTATGACCCCACTGGCAATCTGTCACCCGATATTGATCCAAACTGGTTGTTAATTCACCAAGAGGATATCGAGATTGTGGTGAATGCGTTACTTGCTGGTGGCGCAGAAGCAGTGTCGCTCATGGACCAGCGGATTGTTTCAATTTCAGACATTAAATGTGTCGGCTCCACTCTGCTAATTAATGGCCGGGTTTATTCACCACCTTTCGTCATAAAAGCAGTGGGCCCGGTGAAAGCAATGCAAAAGTCTTTGAAAAACGATCGCGGTATTTGGTATCTGGAAGATATGGCTGCGACTTTTAATCTTTATTACGCAGTTACCGAGTCTCGTTCAATCGAAATCCCGGCCTACGACAACTCGCTTGCACTTAAGTTTGTGCAACCGATTGAATAGTTTGGGAGAATTCGACAATGGCAACCAAAATTCTGGTAATCGATAACTACGACTCTTTCGTCTTTAACATCGTGCAATACCTTGCCCAACTTGGTGCCGACGTAACAGTTAAGCGAAATGATGAAATCCCAGTGACGGCCGCTGATGAATTCGATGGCGTTTTGATTTCACCAGGACCAGGAACTCCAGCCGAAGCCGGCATCTCAATGGCAATGGTGACTTACTGTGCCGAGCAAGACATTCCATTGTTCGGTGTCTGTCTTGGCCATCAAGCGATTGCTGAAGCTTTCGGTGCCACTGTCTCGCGTGCACCAGAGTTATTGCATGGAAAAACATCTCAAGTTTTTCATCAAGGTGAAAGCGTCATGCAAGCTTTACCCCAACCATTTACAGCTACGCGATATCACTCGCTGGCTGTTGAAAATCCAACTGTGCCTGCGGAACTCGAAATCACCGCTCAAACCGAGAGCGGGGTAATCATGGGTCTGCGACATAAGCAAAAGAAAATCGAAGGCGTGCAATTCCATCCCGAATCCGTTCTTACTGAAGGCGGACACCGGATGTTGGCCGAATGGCTTGCAACCTGCGGTGACGTGGATGCAATTAAAAACAGCGAGGGTCTAGCCCCTGTGGTTGGAAAATAACCACAGTCGACTGAACTCCAGATTTATAGCGAACCTGGATCGCCATCAGTTGGTTCAGGATCTGGCGGCAGCACACTTATTACCAGCGTAATCACTGAACCAGCTTTGACTGCACCACCGGATGGGCTTTGTGACAGAACTGTGTTTGCTGCCACGGTGTCGTCTTCCTGCTGGGTGGTCACAACCTCAAAACCAGCCGCAATCAAAGTGTTGGTTGCGGTCGTGGCATCTTGGCCCACCACATTAGGCACTTCGACTTTGCCGTTAGATACGGTAATAGCGATTGCAGTACCAATCTCTACCAGCGTTCCAGCTACCGGGTCAGTCCCGAGCACAGTGTTTGCAGGTAAATCACTATTTTCAAATTTCACTTCACCAAGCAATAACCCAACCGCCTCGAAAGCTGCTCGAGCATCATCGGGAGAGGCAAAATTCACCACGGTTGGAACTGGCACTTGGTCTTTTGCTTTAGAGATTACTAAATCAACCGAGCTGCCTTTATCCACGAGCGTGGTCGGATTCGGATTCTGACTAATGATTGTGTTCGCTGGGCGGTCGCTATTTTCTTCGTAAGCAACAGTCCCAACCACTAAGCCAACATTTTCTAATTGCGTGGTTGCAATTTCTAATGTCAAGCCAGTTAAGTCAGGTGTCTCAACCTGAAGCGTGTCAGGTGTGGAGAACAAACTTGTGAGCATGAAGATTGCACCAGCAACCAGTGCAAGCACAGCTGCACCAGCAGCTCCCCAAACCGCATAGTTTGGTTTCTTCTCTTCAGTCAAAACCTCGATATCACTCACTACTTTTGCGATTGCTTGGGTCGCATCGGGATCCACTGCAGCCGGGACTGGGGAGACGCTTCCAACCCCAGCTGGAGTGACACCACTTAGAAGCGACTCAATATCAGCACGCATAGCTGCAGCAGATTGGTAACGCTCGGCTGGGGATTTAGCTAACGCCTTCAAAACCACGCCATCGAAACTGGTTGGGATAGCGGGGTTAAGGCCGCTTGGCAGCATCGGCGGTTCGGAAACATGCTGGTAAGCAATCGAAACGGGTGAATCACCAACGAATGGTGGTTGCCCGGTTAGAAGTTCGTAGAGCAAGCAGCCGGTCGAATACAAGTCGCTGCGGGCATCCACACTTTCGCCACGGGCTTGTTCAGGGCTGAGGTATTGGGCAGTTCCCATAACCGCGTTCGTATGGGTCATCGTTGCCGAGGCATCGGCAAGTGCCCGAGCAATCCCGAAATCCATCACTTTGACACTGCCAGTCGTAGTAATCATGATGTTTGCTGGCTTGATGTCCCGGTGCACAATTCCATGGCGATGCGAGTAATCCAGGGCGGCCAAAATTTCGGAGACGATATCTAGTGCTCGTTCCGGTGAAATCTTTTTGTTGCTTGCAGAGACTTGCCGCAAAGTCAGACCAGTTACCCGTTCCATCACAATCCATGGAACTGTGACGGTATGGATGCCGGCTGGCACTTGATCTTCGCCAGTATCAAAAACTGAAACAATGTTCGGATGATTCAAACTTGCAGCACTCTGCGCCTCACGCCGAAATCGGGTAATAAAAGCTGGGTCCTGAGCTAAATCTTGGCGCAACACTTTGATGGCGACCTCGCGGCCAAGCCGCTGATCCACTCCGAGGTAAACCTCAGCCATACCGCCTCGACCAATCACCTCTTGTAATTGGTAACGTCCCCCGAGTACTCGGCCTTGATTAGTCATGGTTACTCCTTAATGACCATATTCTGCCTCAGTTTGTCACTTAGAAACTCGTTATTGGATGGCAGCCGCAATTACTTTTGCCGCAATCGGGCCAGCAATCTGATTGCCACTGACTTCGAGTGCGCCACCACCATTCTCAACCACAACCGCGATCGCAATCTTGCGCCCATTTGCTTCCATGATTGCTGACATCCATGCGTGTGGAAGTGCGTCGGTTCCAGTTTCAGCAGTCCCAGTTTTGCCACCTACCCAGATACCCGGCAAATCCAATGAACTAGCTGTGCCATTCACAACCACGGACCGCATCATTTCTTTGAGTGCTGCCGCAGTTGAGTTTGAGATTGCCTGTCGAATTAAACGCGGTTCGGATTTTTCCAAAATCTGTAAGTCGGCTGTGCGGATGTCTCTGACAAGTTGCGGTTGCATCAGTTTGCCATCGTTCAATATTGCCGCATTAACCATTGCCATTTGTAGAGCCGTCGCTCGAACATCGAATTGGCCGATAGCCGACATTGCAGTTTGGGCGGCATCAAGTCCGGTAGGAAACACACTGGTGGCGGCAGTCAGTGGAGTATCGAAAGACTGGTTAAATCCAAACGCCTCGGCCTGCGCTTGGATGGCATCACTACCAAGTTCCATTCCCAGCCAAGCAAACGCGGTATTACATGAAACTTCAAGTGCTTTTAAGAGTGTGACCGTGTTGTCTGATTCGCAAGCAGCGTTTTGCCAGTTACCAAGTTTTTTATCCGAGAGTGGTAACTGGATTTTGGCTGGTCCAGGAATCTCCGAAGCTGCAGTGAACAAACCACTCTCTAAAGCAGCAGCTGCCACAACCACTTTAAAAGTCGAGCCAGGTGGCAACGTCTGCACCAGAGGTCGATTGAGGAGTGGCTTATTGGGATTCTGTAAAAGTTTTTCGTAGTAACGCTGCACTTTGTTGGTGTCGTTTGCCACGAGTCGGTTTGGGTCGAATGTCGGTGCGCCGACGAGAGTAAGAATCTCACCAGTCTCTACATCAATCGCAACCACAGCTCCAGCGCGGTTGCCTAGCGCGGAAGCAGCTGCAGTTTGCATTTCGTGATCTAATGTAAGTGTGACTACGCCACCACGAACTTCGGTGCCGCTGAGCAGTTGTTGGAGTCGGTCAATCGCTAGTCGGTCATCCTGGCCACTGAGTACGCTGCCGTAGATGCGTTCGATTGCGGTAGTGCCATAAACAATTGAGTAATAGCCAGTTGCATTCGAGTAAGTGGAACCAAACGGATAGCGTCGTTCGTATATCAATGTGCCATCAGTTGCGACTGATTTTGCGATGAATTTGCCATCAACCACAATCGCACCACGCTCGCGGCCATATTCCTCAAGTATCAGGCGCGTGTTATCCGGCCGACTACGCAACTCTTCAACTTGAAAAACTTGACTGCTTAAAAGATTTGCCATCAATGCCACAAGAGCGAAAGCAAACACTCCAGATAAACGTTTAATTTGGTGTTGCATCACACCTCCCCGGCTGGTCGGTTCAGCAGGTTCGTGGTGTGACTAATTCGAATTAGCAAGCCAATCATGATCCAGTTGGAAATTAGGCTCGATCCACCTGCTGCCAAAAATGGAGCCGTCAGACCAGTGAGTGGAATTAATCGTGTCACACCGCCAAAGACCACAAATAGTTGCAGGGCTAGAACTAGCGATAACCCGATGCTAAGCAGACTACCAAAGTCGTCCCGAGCACTCATCGCAATTCGCAGACCACGTTGCACCAGAATTGCGTAGATCAGAACTAGCCCAGCCATACCGGCGTAGCCCAACTCTTCACCGAACGCGGCCAAAATAAAGTCACTGTTTGCGTATGGAACCAGCCAAGTGAATCCCTCACCCCAACCTTGACCCAGAATTCCACCACTAGCGAATCCGTAAAGTGCTTGAAGCAACTGGTAGCCCTCAGCATTCGCGTAACTAAATGGGTCAAGCCACACTGTTGCTCGCAATCGCACATGTGAAAACAAGCTGTAAGCAATCAACGCCCCTGCACTGAACATAATGGCACCTATTGCTAACCAAGTTCTCTGACCAGTGGCTACATACAGCAATCCCACAAACAATCCGAAAAACAAAAGTGAGGTACCTAGGTCACGTTGCGAAACCAAAACCAAAATACTTACTAACCAAGCGATAACTATTGGACCCAAGTCTTGGACTCGAGGAATGCCGATTCCAAAAAATCTTGTTTTAATGCTTTGAATCGATAGTCGAGTGCGCGCTAGATAGGCAGCAAAGAAAATCGCCAGAGCGATTTTGGCGAATTCAGCGGGTTGGAAGGAATAGCCAGCAACCCGTACCCAGAGACGAGCACCATTAATGGTTGCTCCTAACCCTGGTACCAACGGCAACAGCAATAAAACGAAACCAATCAACATTGCTGTGAATGTAAAACGTTGGATTAGGCGATGATCTCTAACAATCATCAAGCCAACACTGACAGCAGCTATTCCCACAAAAAACCAAGTGAGCTGATTAGGTGCCTCGAGTGAAACTTGAGTCGGCTCATCACTTCTAATCAAATCTGCAGCATCGAGTCGATGAATCATCACCAAACCAAGCAAGTTCAGAAGCAATGCCATGGGTAGCAGATAGGGATCAGCAGCTGGTGCTAAAAAGCGAACGACCAGATGCAGAGCCAAAGCTCCAGTCCCAATCACAACGAGCCAGATTGGCGAAATTTCATATACCTGCTTGGTTGCGATCTGCACCAACCAGTGGGCGTAACCTGCAATCAGAAAAGAGATTGCTATTAAACCAAGTTCAACATTTCGAGCTCGATTAACAATGAAGTTTTTCATCGCTAGCACTCCGTGGTGCCAGGATCACACATTTCGATTGTGCGACTTGAGAGATCAGCAATCAACGCATTTGCGCTTGCTAAATCTGCGACCACAATTCCACGAATCAAAAGTGCTGAATCAATCTCTGACAATTCAGTCAGGGATATGTCACTCACAAAATCAACACTCGAAAGTTCAATCCCAAAAAGGTCCTGCGGAATGCCGTGATAAATCGCAACATTATTTTCTGCGATACCGACGTACCACTGTTGATTCCACCATCCAACAAAACCTGCCAGAAGCACCACGGCAGCGAGTCCGACTGCGCCGATGTAGGGGAGCAAACTTTTTTTAGTTTTGATGGGTTCGGTATCAATGACCGGAAGTGAATTTTCGGTGGGGCTCCCCACCATGAATGCCAAATCAGTTTCGACATTGTGGCGATATTCTGCTAGCACTAAAGTGACATTGTCTGGGGCTCCAGCCGCTATTGCGTAATCAATTAATTGTGCTGATGCGCGGGTCATGTCAGAGTCAGTAATCACCTCAGCGAGTCGGCTGTCACTAATCACACCACTTAGACCATCACTACAAACTAGAAATCGATCACCAATCTGCAAATCAACTATTTGAATATCTAAATTCAATTCGTGAATGCCATCGATTGCCCGAATCATCAAGTTTCGCCTTGGATGTCGTTCTGCCTCTGCGGGTGTGATTTCACCGTTGTCCACCAGCATTTGAACGTATGTGTGATCTTTGGTTAATTGGGTGAATTCACCAGAACGCAATCGATAAATCCGACTGTCACCAATATGACCAATCAAAGCTTGGCCATCGGCATATAGGACTGCGGACAGTGTGGTTCCCATACCGCGGGTCTCAGGATTCTCGGCAACTATCTCGCCCAGC
>JBEAZM010000094.1:0-2905 GCA_041170125.1 Actinomycetota bacterium | reverse complement strand
ACAACTACATATTGCGTTTGATGTCTAGGGAAAGTCGGTCAAAATCCGACGCTGTCCCGCAACCGTAGGTCGAAAGACAAGCCGGAGCACCTAGCAAACGTTCATTCGTACTCACCCCACGTCGAGGTCAACGTAGGTGGTATTAACGCTTCGGCGCTATTCCCGCTTTTCGTCGACTCGCAATTTCGAAGGAAAGCAATGAGCTTCAAAAATCGACTTGCGAGATTGACTGCAGTACTTATTGCGGTATCAATTTCATTTTCAGTTGCCCCCTCCGCTCAAGCAGCAAATCCCAAGGGTTTGTTCGGGCAGAGCGATCCCACTTATGACGGAGTTTTCCGACAATCATTAGCCATCATGAGCCTCGTAGCTGCTGGCTCAAAAGTTCCACCCGCCGCTCAGCTTTGGCTAGTCAAACAGCAATGTCCGAACGGTGGCTTTGAGGCATTTCGTGCGGACACTGATGCAGAATGTAACCCCTCCGATGCCGTCAACTACAGTGGCATTGAAACCAACTCAACTGCCTTAGCAGCTGTTGCATTAGCTGCAATCGGAAAACCGGTCAAAGCCCGCAAAGCAGTTGAATGGCTGAAGTCTGCACAACGCGGAAGCGGTGGCATTCCATATTTCAAAGGTGGCACCCCCGATGCAGCATCAACCGCGCTTGCACTAATCGCAGCGAAAAGTGTTGGACTAGATCAGACTGCATTTGCTGTTGGCGAGAAAAACTTGGTTAGCTTCCTACGAACCGTCATGCTGGACTGTGGTTACGAAAAATCTGCTCGAGGTGCACTGGCGTATTCAAAATCCAATCCCCTCTTCGCTAGCCCCATGACGACGTCCCAAGCCCTCGCAGCATTGAGCGGAGCATTGCAAGAGCCTGTGAAAACCGCTGAGCAGCCACGTTCAATGATTTGCCCAGAAGGCGGAAAACCAACCAGACTGCAAGACATTAGAAATGCAAATGCATCCTTTATCGCATCAACCCTGACCGCTCGTAATGGCGTTATGCCATCTGAATATGGCAGCGGTGATGACTGGGGTTCCACCGCCTGGGCCGTGATTGGTTTAGCCGGATCCGGCTATTCGAACAAGACATACAGCTCCGCCGTAATTGCACTTCGCAACAACTTGAACACTGCTCTGGCTTACTCCAACAACGAGGTCAATCCTGGCCGTGCAGCTCTGGTGATCCTGGCTGTTAAAGCAGCCGGACTCAACCCTGCAAAGTTTGGCAACAAGAATTTACTTGCAGAATTACGCGGAACCTTGAACTAATGCTGCGCAAAGTTATCGCTCTGGTGGTGGCGTTGGTCCTGCAGACCGGCGCCGCTGCTAGCGATACATATTTGTATTGGAGTTACTGGATTTCGGAAAACGGAAAGTGGACAGCAGCAAGTCAAGGAGCTGGAACAACACCAGTCGCCGACAAAATGGTGCAGGGATGGCGGTTTGTCGATGCTGGGGTTGGTCTCGCAGCAGACACCGCTCCCCGTTTCGAAACCGGCTTCAAAGAATTATGTGGGGACGAAGCTCGCGTTGAAGGAAAAGTGCGAGTTGCCTTGGTGGTTGATTTTGGTGATGTTGAAAACGACCAGCTCGGGACCAGACCAGATTCGATCGTCAATTGTCTTCAAGTGGCGGCCGAAACTAGATCTATAGAACTTTTATATTCAGTCCTCCAAGTTCGAGAATCTGCGGGTTTCATCTGCGCATTAGCCAATTACCCCGCAACTGGCTGTGCTGGAATTGATAACACAAGTACCGAACCAACTGAAGAATCCAGTCAGACTGATGTGAAACTTCAGTTTGGATTCATTGCATTACTTTTTGCCGGACTTGGCCTCATAGTTTTCAGGAATCGAAAACGAAAGCAACAACCATGAATACCACCGCATTTTGGTGGGTCTGGGCCACCTCCGCAGCAATATTGTCGTCCCTCTTAAGCCAACCGACCGCGCTGCTCGGGCTGTGCCTGGGAACTGCCCTACTGGTTCGACAATTTGCAACATCGCAATCTGATTTACAGCACTTTAGATGGATGCTTCGAATTGCTTTCTGGTTAGCCGTTGTTCGCTTTAGTTTTCAAATCCTGCTTGGCACCCAAATGGGAAATCAAGTCCTTTTTGAACTCCCCGAAATTCACATGCCGGAATTTCTGGCAGGTTTAAGAATTGGTGGGGTTGTGACATTGCTGAGCCTTGAGTATGGGGCTATGCAAGCGTTGCGACTGGCTGCGCTCGTCATTATTTTTGGTGGCGTTTCAGCAATCGCAAGCCCACGAAAATTGCTACTACTAAGCCCCGACAAATTTCAAAGGCTGCAATTATTTGCATCGCTAACTTTAAACTTTTTACCACAGTTAACCCAGGATGCAGAAAGGCTCCTGCGGGCTAATCGTTGGCGTGGACAAAAATCAAATCGAATCGTGCAGCTAAGTAGAAACCTGATTCCCCTCACCGAAACCGTGCTTGATCGAGCAATTAATCAAGGGGCTGCACTCGCAGTTCGCACCCCTACAGCAACAGTGAAATCACAGCCAAAAAGTACGTCCCGTGGCTATTTCGTGCTGTTCGGATTAGTGGGAATTTACTGGGCAACGACCTCAGACGCGGCGACTGCAATCATTGGCATCGCGCTTGTTGCAACAGTTTGGCTGTGGCAAACCTCACGCTTGAGAAAGTTCATTACAGCTGTGTCAATGATGAGCTTTTGGATAGCCGCATCACCATTAGTGTTGTTAGTCGCAATCAGTCTTATTGATCTGAACTTTCAACTTTTTGACTTTGCTAATCCAGCTTTCGATTTTCAGAAAGTTTTGGTCGAAGCAACAGTGTTAAGCAGCCTACTTTTGCTGGCCCTTATCAGTGGTGGTCAACGTGCTTCGAATTAACAATCTAGAACT
>JBEAZM010000093.1:0-4406 GCA_041170125.1 Actinomycetota bacterium | reverse complement strand
ATCTTGCACTCTTGCATCGGCGTTGGTGTGATCGTCATACGGCCAGGCAACCACGTGTGGTGTCGCTGGCCGAATCTCTTGATTACAACCAGGGCAGCGATAAACCTTGGTGGAAGCCGATCCGGTGATTGGTTGCATGACCCAGTCTTCGCCAGCAACACTCACAACTTGGCGCATGCCAAGCGAAGATGCGGAACGAATCTCGGGAACGTCTTCATCACGACGACGATTTCTTCTAGCCATCACGAACCTAAAACAATCTCGGGGTTGGGTCTTCAATCCCCCGCAATTCGTCGTAGTCAAGCACTAAACATTTGATGCCGCGATCGGTTGCGAGAGTGCGAGCCTGGGGTTTGATGACTTGGGCTGCAAACACGCCACTCACCGGTGCTAACAATGGATCCCGATTCAAGAGTTCTAGGTATCGAGTTAGTTGTTCTACCCCATCGATTTCACCGCGGCGTTTGATCTCTACTGCAATGTGGCCACCGTTTGGGTCGGTTACCAAAATGTCGACTGGTCCGATTGCGGTTGGGTATTCCCGTCGCACCAACTCACACTTTTCTTCAATCAGGTGCACGTGTAGCGCTAGCAATTCTTGAAGATGTGCCTCAACCCCGTCTTTCGAAAGACCCGGGTCTTCGCCAAGTTCGTGTTCCGAGTCGTGGTGCAATTCTTCGATTGTGATTATGAGTTGTTCGCCGGCTTTATTTTGGACTATCCAGATGTGGGGTTCAGCTTCATCAAGGATGAGCGAACACGGCGGGCTCATCCAATTCAGCGGCTTGTATGCGCGATCATCTGCATGGATTGAAACTGAACCATCAGCTTTGATCAGGATTAAGCGTTTCGCAGTCGGCAAATGGGCTGAGAGCCTGCCGGCGTAGTCGACGGTGCAGGTGGCGATTACGAGCCTCATTCACCGACCCGCGCAATCTGTGCACCAAGCGCTTGGAGTTGGGGGACGAAGTTTGCATAGCCGCGATCGATGTGGTCTACCCCGTGCACCTGGGTTGTACCTTCTGCCACAAGGCCTGCCAGCACGAGACCAGCACCTGCACGAATGTCGGTTGCTTCAACTGGAGCGCTACTGAGTTTTTCAACTCCGATGATGAGGGCATGGTGCCCATCGGTGCGAGCGGTTGCGCCAAGTCTGGCGAGCTCTTGGACGAAGCGGAAACGAGCCTCAAACAAGTTTTCGGTCACCATTGCATGGCCGGATGCGATTGAGTTCATGGCGATGAATTGTGGTTGGAGATCGGTTGGGAATCCTGGGTATGGCAGTGTCATGATGTCAACCGCTTTAGGTCGCTGATTCATCACCACTCGAATACCACTTACATCTGGTGTGATTTCGGCGCCAGCATCGACTAGTTTCGAGAGCGGCATTTCTAAATGTGCTGCTACGGCGTTACGGATAAATACGTCGCCCTGGGTCATGGTGGCAGCAACTGCCCAAGTGCCAGCCACGATTCGATCAGCAACCGTGGCATGGGTTACTGGCTGAAGCGTGTCAACCCCATGCACTTCGATTGTGGATGAGCCGGCACCACTGATTTGGGCACCCATGGCTGTGAGCATGTTGCAGATGTCGATGATTTCAGGTTCGCGGGCGGCGTTGTCAATGACAGTAGTGCCTTTTGCGAGGACTGCAGCGAGCAGAATTGTCTCGGTCGCGCCGACGCTCGGGAAGTCCAGCCAAATCGAAGCGCCGTGTAAGCGCGTGTCACTGTGGGCAACCAGGTAACCGTGATCTGACGTGACAGTGGCTCCAAGTTTTTGAAGGCCCGCGATATGAAAATCAAGTCCGCGCGAACCGATGGCATCGCCACCTGGCATGGCAACATCTGCGGCACCCATTCGAGTGACAAGTGGGCCGAGCACACAAATCGATGCACGCATCTGCCGCACTAGGTCGTAATCGGCTCGATGTTCAAGTTGTTCTGGCACATCAATCTCAACCGTGCCAGCGGCGGTGTCGTGGGTTACACCACAGCCAAGTCGACGCAATAGTTCAGCCATGATGGTGACGTCGAGAATGTTGGGGGCGTTTGTGATTGTGGACTTTCCAGGTGCCAACAGGGTTGCTGCCATCAGCTTCAACACACTGTTTTTAGCACCAGTTACCGGGACTTCTCCCACTAGCCGATGCCCACCTGTTACCTCAATGACCGCCACGCCCGAACTTTAGCGTTTGCCCGCGGCTGCCCTACCGACCGTGGCTGCGCCACGAGCCATATTTGGACCGTTGCGCAGCCGCGGTTGTGCACAACTCAACGCAGAATCCCTACACAACGAAGAATCCTGAGCGACCATTTTCGGTCGCTCAGGATTCTGCGTCTGTGAAAAACTATTTCGGTGGCAGAGTTTTTAAGCCGAACTTTGCTTCGGCAGCTTGAATGATTTCAGGCAATCGCGATTGGGCGGAATCCAGAATCTGTTCCATCGTGTCAGTCATCAGTTTGATTCTTTCAAAATCAAATTCACTCAAAATCTGACCCATGACCCAATAGCGAATCTCCGAAACTTGTCGCACCAGACTTTCACCAAGCTCAGTCAATGCAATGTTTGTGCGCCGTCGATCGGTTTCATCAACCACTCGTCGAATCAACCCATCAGCCTCGAGCTCTGTCAACAAACGACTAGCACTCGAATGCTCCAAGTTCATCCCGAGCGCGACGTCTTTGACGCTCAACTGGCCATCGGCCGCATGGGCCGCGAGGTCTGCAATCAGGGTGCAGGAGTAAACCCGCGAAGACGGCAAGGGATGCGCGAGTCCCGGAACGACCTGCGAGCCAGGGTCAGGCTGAAAAGCTAGGCGGCGAATCCGCATCAATAACAAGTCGAGTTTCTCGATTTCAGAATTCACAACACCTCCCGGAGCGTTCGATTTGCATATTGTATGTGCATCACACATAATTTGTATGTATCACACACATATTCCCTACAAATGGAGAAACCGTGAATCGACTTTCGCGCTGGGCTGTCCTCAACCCAAAGTTCGGGATTGCAGCCTGGTTTGCAATGACCCTCGTGGTTGGCGCTTTAGCCACCAACTTTGGTGGCACCTATAACAACTCTTTCAATCTGCCAGACACTGAATCCACCAAGGCTCAAGAAGTTTTAGGTGCAATTCCGGGTGCAGGCGAATCGCTATCGGCAGTGACTGCAAAGGTGGTTTGGAAATCTGAATCCACAACCGCAACCGACCCAGCAGTGGTTGCTGCAGTCACCGGCGTTTTGACTGAACTGTCAGAAATTGAAAGCGTCACTTGTGTCGCTAACCCCTACGGCACGCCAATCGGTCGCGCGTGCCCGCCGGTCGATCCAGCCGCCGGTGCCGGATTCGATCCGTCGATGTTCCCAGCTGAAGTTTTGAAAGTGCTTGCTGGCCTCGGCAACGCTGGCGTCAGTGTCGATCAACAAGTTGGCTACGCCACAATCACTTTCGAGGGCGCTGCGGACGATGTGCCGCTCGCCGATACCGAAAAGCTAATTGAAATTGTTCAGACTGCTGACGCTGAAGGCGATCTCGTTGTTGGTGCAAGCGGCCAAGTTTTGGAATTCGCTGGTCAGGAACCACCATCTTCTGAGGCCATCGGTGTAACTGTTGCTCTCATCATTCTGATGTTCGCATTCGGCTCCATTGTTGGTGCATTCATGCCGATCATTTCAGCACTACTCGCTCTCGGTGTTGGCCAAGGACTCGTGCTACTCACTGCAAACTTCCTCGATGTTGCGACCTTCGCCCCAACCCTTGCGGCGATGATCGGCCTAGGTGTTGGTATCGACTACGCACTGTTTGTTATCAACCGCTACAAAGAAGACCTTGACAACGGCCAAACCCCGAAGGATGCAGCACTCGAATCTGTGCGCACCGCTGGCCGTGCAGTTCGATTTGCAGCTTTGACGGTAATCATCGGCTTGCTTGGTCTATTCGTTGTTGGCATCGACTTCTTCAATGGTCTCGCTGTTGCATCAGCTGTGACAGTGGTCATGATGATGCTTGGCGCAACAATTTTGCTACCAGCGCTGTTGTCGTTGCTCGGCCATCGTGTGTTTGCACTCAAACTGCCATGGCGCAAGAACGCAAAACCTGTTGACATCGACCAGCGTTTATTCGCGCGCTACGGCTTGTGGTTGGAGAAAAACTTCAAGTGGGTCGGCGCGCTAGCGCTCGCAGTGCTTGTTGCCATCGCGTTGCCTGTCGGCTCGCTCCGACTCGGCTTCTCCGACGACTCGGGCAAGGCTGAAGGAACTGTTGCACGTACCGCATACGACTTGGTCAGCGAAGGTTTTGGAGCTGGCATCAACGGACCATTCTTGGTCGCGCTTGAGCTCGAAACTCCGGGTGACAACGCCGGCGTTCAGGCACTATCGGCAGCTATCAGCGCTGACGAGGGCGT
>JBEAZM010000092.1:0-4225 GCA_041170125.1 Actinomycetota bacterium | reverse complement strand
GGTGACGCGGTGATGCTGCTCGTAGCGATCCCGTAAACCTTTGAGAATCTCAATCGTCTGGGAAAGCGATGGTTCGTTGACCTGTACAGGCTGGAAACGACGTTCGAGCGCCGGATCTTTTTCGATGTGCTTGCGGTACTCGTCCAAGGTTGTGGCACCGATTGTTTGGAGTTCGCCTCGAGCCAACATCGGCTTCAAAATGCTGGCGGCATCGATTGCGCCTTCAGCCGCACCCGCACCAACGAGTGTGTGGATTTCATCGATGAACAAAACAATGTCGCCACGAGTGCGAATTTCTTTTAGAACTTTCTTCAGGCGCTCTTCGAAATCACCACGGTAGCGAGAACCCGCAACCAAGGAGCCGAGATCGAGCGAATAAATCTGCTTGTCTTTCAGAGTTTCAGGAACATCGCCGCGCACAATCATCTGCGCTAGACCTTCAACACAAGCGGACTTACCTACACCTGGTTCGCCAACAAGTACTGGGTTGTTTTTGGTACGACGCGACAAAATCTGCATCACACGTTCGATTTCGTTCTTACGGCCAATTACTGGGTCGAGTTTGTTGTCCCGAGCTGCCTGCGTGAGGTTGCGGCCGAACTGATCGAGCACGGTAGAAGTCGAAGGTGTGCCTTCGTTCTGGGTTGGTTGTTCTTTGCCTTGGTAGCCAGAAAGTAATTGGATGACAGTCTGACGGACTCGGTTAAGGTCAGCACCAAGGTTGTCAAGCACTTTGGCCGCGACGCCTTCGCCTTCGCGAATCAAGCCGAGCAAAATGTGTTCAGTGCCAATGTAGTTGTGGCCAAGTTGCAAAGCCTCGCGCAGGGAAAGTTCGAGAACTTTCTTCGCGCGTGGGGTGAAGGGGATGTGTCCGTTAGGAGCTGCCTGGCCTTGGCCAATCGTCTGCTCTACCTGGGTGCGGACAGCATCGAGGGAAATGCCAAGGGAGTCAAGTGCTTTTGCTGCGACACCCTCGCCCTCGTGAATCAGACCTAGCAAGATGTGTTCGGTGCCAATGTAGTTGTGATTCAGCATCCGAGCTTCTTCTTGGGCCAATACGACCACTCGCCGAGCCCGGTCGGTAAACCGCTCAAACATGATTCTGCCTTTCGTAGATGCCAAAGCCTAAACCGAACGCCTGTCATATGCGCTTCGGATGCTCTCTATGTAACTGTACGGGCCTCAGGTTTGTTCCCGCGGCTAAAAAATCCTTAAAGCAGTCTCAGCATTCGGGTATTTCCGAGCGTATTGGGCTTTACATGCTCGAGCCCAAGCATTTCAGCCACACCTTCGTCGTAGGACTTCAAAAGTTGCTCGTAGATGTTTTGATCCACCGGGGCTTCGTCAATCGCATTAAAGCCATGCCGGCCAAAAAACTCGGTCTCAAAGGTAAGGCAGAAAAGCCGCGAAACTCCTAGAGCCCGACCCCGGTCAACCAATAATTCCAAGATGATTCCGCCGAGCCCAGCCTGCCGATGGCCTGGGAGCACACCTAGCGTGCGGATTTCAGCCAAGTCATCCCAGATGACGTGCAGCGCACCACAACCGATGACTTCATCATCCTTGGTTGCGACTAAAAATTCCTGCACTTGTTCGTACAGCGTCACCATCTCTTTTACGAGTAGCCGTTTATCAGCTGCATAACTATCAATCACATGGCGAATGCCCGGCACATCCTTCGTGAGAGCTTGACGCACCACGATGCCGTTTGGGAGTTCGATGTTTGCGGCTAACGGCATGCTACGACCGTTCAGGCTTGACCAGCGGGAACAAAATGGTTTCGCGAATACCGAGGCCCGACAGCGCCATCAGCAAGCGATCAATTCCAAGTCCAACACCGCCCATTGGTGGGGCGCCGTATTCGAGAGCCCGCAAGAAGTCTTCATCGAGCCGCATAGCTTCGGCATCACCTTTTGCCGCAAGTGCGGATTGGGTGACTAGTCGCTCCCGCTGAATCACCGGATCCACAAGCTCGGAATAGCCGGTTGCTAACTCAAAGCCATCCACATACAGGTCCCACTTTTCAACCACACCTGACTGGCTACGGTGATCGCGCACAAGTGGTGAAGTATCAACCGGAAAATCTCGCACAAAGGTCGGTCCACTGAAGGTGTCGCTCACATGGTGCTCAAACAGTTCTTCTACGTACTTGCCATGTACCCAAGTTTTTTCGGCCTTGATGCCAGCATCAGCAACCAACTTTTGGAGAGTTTCGATTGGAGTAGTCGGAGTGATTTCGACGCCTACCGCTTTTGAGACTGCCGGGAACATTTCAACACTCGCCCACTCACCACCAAGCGAATGCATGGTGCCATCGAAATGTTCAAACTCGAGTGATCCATGCACCGCAATCGCAGCGTTTTGAATCAACAGTTTGGTGAATGCAGCCATATCGTTGTAATCGGCATAGGCCTGATAAAACTCAAGCATTGCAAACTCTGGCGAGTGAGTGGAGTCGGCGCCTTCGTTGCGGAAGTTACGGTTGATTTCGAAGACTCGTTCCAAACCACCGACTACGCAGCGCTTTAGAAATAACTCAGGTGCAATCCGCAAAAAGAGTTGCATATCGAAAGCGTTTGAGTGCGTCGCAAACGGCCGAGCAGCAGCTCCACCATGCAGAGTCTGAAGCATTGGGGTTTCGACTTCGAGGTAGTCGTGGTCAGCAAAAGTTTGGCGGAGTGAATCCAGCGCCCGTGGTCGCATACGTGCCATCGTGCGCGCCTCAGGCCGCACAATCAAGTCGACGTAACGCTGCCGCACGCGGGTCTCTTCACTAAGCGGTTTGTGTGCGACTGGGAGTGGTCGGAGCGCTTTGCTCACCATCTGCCATGACTCAACCATGATAGAAAGTTCGCCCCGCTTTGACGAGATAACTTCACCTGCACAGCCCACAAAATCACCAATATCTACAAGTGACTTCCAATCCGCAAGTGAGGCTTCACCCACTTTGTCGAAAGAAATCATCACCTGAAGTTCAGTGCCGTCGCCTTCGCGCAGGGTTGCAAAACAAAGTTTGCCGGTATTACGAACGAAAATAACTCGGCCGCTGACAGAATGAACTTCGCCAGAAACTTCTTCGGCCGCAAGATGTCCAAATTTGTTCCGCACTTCAGATAGCTTCATAGTACGGGTGAAAGTGAGCGGGTAAGGAGCAACGCCTGCTTCTAATAATCGTTCACGCTTGCTGTGCCGCACCTGCATCTGTTCGGGCAGATCATCAACATCTGGAGTTAAATTCTCAGTCACAGGGTCAGCCTACCTAGTCACGTTTCGGTTCTTTTCGAACACTAATTGCAAGCCAATCAGCGTCAAGTTTGGTTCGTGGTGGGTGATGGTGTGCGATTCCGGAACCACAATTCCAGCCAATCCACCGGTTGCAATAACAGCAGCATCTGGCGCGTTCAATTCAAGTTTGATGCGCTCAACCAACCCATCAACCTGTCCAGCAAAGCCATACAGTGCACCTGACTGCAGTGCCTCTACGGTGTTGCGGCCAATAACTGAACGTGGTCGCACCAATTCCACTTTGCGCAGCTGAGCTGCGCGCGAGGTCAAAGCATCAAGGGATATTTCAATCCCTGGAGCTAACGCACCACCGATGAACTCCCCTTGCTCGGACACCACATCAAGATTTGTGGATGTTCCAAAATCCACGACGATGGCCGGGCCACCAAAAAGCTCGAACGCCGCCAAGGTATTAACAATCCGATCCGCACCAACTTCTTTGGGGTTATCAGTTTGGATTTGAACTCCAGTTTTTGTTCCTGGCTCAACCACCACAAACGGCACTTCTGGAAAGTAGGTGTGAATCATGTTTCGCATTTCGCGCAGCACCGACGGCACTGTCGAACACAATGAGATGCCATCAACTTCTGCTGGGTGTTGGGCGAGAAGTCCCTGGAATACCAGTGCGAGTTCATCGGCAGTCTGCCGACTATCGGTGCGGATTCGCCATGAGTGCTGAATTTCAGAACCTGCAAAAAGTCCTAAAACCGTATTTGTGTTTCCAACATCAATCGCTAACAACATTTCAGACACCTGAGCTTTCGACGTCAGACGGAACCGCGAACAAATCAGCGCCAATGTCCAGCACTGGAGCAGAATGCGTGATTGCGCCAACAGCTAAGTAGTCGACACCAAGTTCGGCGTAGGAGCGGGCTACTTCGAGCGAAAGTCCACCACTAGCTTCCAACTTGGCGCGGCCTGCTGTCCAGAGCACAGCTTC
>JBEAZM010000091.1:0-4110 GCA_041170125.1 Actinomycetota bacterium | reverse complement strand
ACAGCGCCAAGGTCGGGGCCGCCAGCTTCGCTCAGCGGGGTAGGGACGCAGATGACAATGGTTTTGGCTTCAGCCAAGACAGCGGCATCGGAAGTAGCAGTAAAACTTGCTGACAGCATGGTTTGGATGTCGGTGTCGCTTAAATCATCGACATGAGATTTGCCGGCGTTGAGGCCACTGACCACTTTTTGGTTCAAGTCGAGGCCAGTAACAGACAGACCGGCAGCAGATGCGGCTTGCGCAAGTGGCAGACCCACATAGCCAAGCCCAACAACAACTAGATCCATCCACTCACTCCTCTTTAAAGACTAAGGATTAAGCGTACTCAAGCAATCTGTGAACAACTTCGCCTTATTTGTTTTTTGGGCGGGCAGAAATTTCGGACGGCATGCCGTCTAGCCACCACTGAAAAGCGAGCGGCAATCTCTCCCGCCAAAAAATCTCGTTGTGGTCGGTGCCAATAAAAGTCCGGCATTCCACCTGTGGCCAGGCGTAGCCGAGTTTGGTCAACTCTTGTTCGGCTACAGCATCTGGTGCGGCGTAAGCCTGATCGATGCCTTTAGTACCGCGATCGAGCCAGATTCTGGCCCCACTTTCAGGTGTTGGCAGCGATCGAATGAGTTCGCGAGCAAGTGATTTACCGCCAAGCGTCCAGTG
The DNA here is from genome assembly GCA_041170125.1 of Actinomycetota bacterium. Classification (GTDB taxonomy): domain Bacteria; phylum Actinomycetota; class Actinomycetes; order S36-B12; family UBA5976; genus JAFMIT01. The sequence goes on along the minus strand of JBEAZM010000091.1, from coordinate 3,453 downwards.
GGTGGAAAACGACAAAGCGGTTCCAAAAATGTGGGGGTAACGTGCCAAGAGATTGAGCGCTGAAAGCCCACCCATGCTCGAACCTGCAATCGCAATTCCGGCTGCGTCCGTGCGGTAGCGAATTCCCAGCTCTTGCAGTTTCTCGAAGACTTTCGGTAGGACCTTTTTCGTCATGAAGTCCTCGTAAGCAAAGCCTGTTAACGGGTATAGCGGAATTCCGTGAATCTCAGTCACGAGTTCGCGCGGATTTACTTTTGGAATAACGGCCTCAGGTGCGTATTCCCCGTAGCGCCCGCTCGGATGTGCGGATGTGACTTTCTGATTCCACACCGCAACCACAATTGGCTTTGGCCGTTTCGCCGATACAAAAGTGGCGGCATCCTGAGCGGCCCAAATCTCGCCAAAAGTGGAGGTTTTGGGGTTAAAAATGTTCTGACCGTCTTGCATGAAAACAATCGGTCGAGCACCCACCGCTTTATCTGAGGGGACAAACAACTCGATTTGCCGTCCCCCGACTTTAAAAGTGGTGATATTTCGCATAAAAAAAGTCTATTGAAGTTAAAACCAGTGCGTTAACAGATTTTGTTCAAATTATTAGTGCCGAGTTTGAGCGGAGTTCACCTTTTATTAACCTTAGTCGGGCGTAATTCCGCTCGGCAGGTAAACATCTGCTGAATCTGAGTGAAAGGAAGGGACATGAAGAATGTCCGCACCTCAACCGCAGCTGGAATTGCAGCACTCGCGCTCCTACTTGCAGCATGCGGCGGTCAAAACGGATCAACCGGCGGATCGGTTGCTATCGATGGCTCTTCAACCGTTGCTCCGCTTTCCGAAGCAGCAGCTGACCTTTACCGTGATGTCGATTCAGCAGTTAACGTAACTGTTGCAACCTCAGGCACCGGCGGCGGCTTTGAAAAGTTCTGCGCTGGCGAAACCGACATCTCTGACGCTTCTCGTCCAATCAAAGAAGAAGAAGCAGCTATCTGTGCTGAAAACGGCATTGAATTTACCGAAATCGTTATTGCAAACGACGGCCTCTCAGTTGTTGTTAGCAAAGAAAACACCTGGGCAAAGTGCTTGACCACCGAGCAGCTCGCAACCATCTGGAGCCCAGAGTCCGAAGGCACCATCACGTCCTGGAATCAGGTTGATGCCTCATTCCCTGACGAACCACTAGCACTTTTCGGTGCTGGCACTGACTCTGGCACCTTCGATTACTTCACCGAGGCAATCAACGGCGAAGAAGGCGCAATTCGCGTTGACTACAGCCCATCTGAAGACGACAACGTCATTGTTCAGGGCGTTTCAGGCGCTAAGGGTGGCATTGGCTTCTTTGGTCTTTCCTATGCTGAAGAAAACTTGGACGTCTTGAATCTCGTTCAGGTTGATTCCGGCAATGGCTGCGTGACCCCTTCAACCGAAACCGTCCAAGATGGCTCCTACACACCACTTGGCCGCCCATTGTTCATCTACGTATCGAACAACTCCTACATGGAAAAAGCATTCGTGAAAGCGTTTGTTGATTTCTACGTAGAAAAGGCTTTGGAAGTAGCTGAACTTGCTCTCTTCGTTCCACTAACCGACGATCAGGTTTCGTTGGCTCAAGAAGAACTAGCTAGCATTTCCTAAAGTTCCAAACCAGAGCGAGGTAAGTAATGAGCAGAAAAATTGGCCGAACTGATCTCGGCTCTGGTTCAGCACTCGCAGCGCGGTCACCTAGATATGGTGACCGCGCTGCGCGGCTATTTTTACAACTCGCTGCAGCCCTCTCTGTCGCCATCACTATCGGCATCTTGATTGCGTTACTGCAGCCATCAATCGAGTTTTTTCGGCAAGTTAGCATCGTTGACTTTCTTACTGGCACCCGTTGGGCACCACGTTTTGCTGATGCTTCCTTCGGGGTTTTGCCACTAATCACTGCCACGCTCTGGACTACCGCAATCGCACTATCGGTTGCGGTTCCGATCGGCATTGGCTCAGCCATCTATCTTTCAGAATACGCGAAGCCACGCGTCCGCAAAACCTTAAAGCCAGTTCTCGAACTTCTCGCCGGTGTTCCCACAGTTGTCTACGGCCTTTTTGCTTTGCAGTTCGTCCAAACGGTAGTAATTAAAGAGTGGCTATCACTTGAGGTTGGTGCATTCAGTGTGCTCGCGGCCGGTTTGGTTATGGGCATCATGATTGTTCCAACTATCGCTTCCATCTCTGAAGATGCAATGTCGGCAGTTCCACAATCGCTTCGTCAAGGATCGGCAGCACTTGGTGCTAACCGAATGCAAACCACAATTCGCGTGGTTATCCCGGCGGCAGTCTCCGGCATTGCAGCTGCGATTGTTCTCGGTATCTCCCGCGCGGTTGGTGAAACCATGATTGTTGCGATTGCGGCCGGTAACCAGGCCCAAGTTGTGACGAGTGCACTAAGTCAGGGCCAGACAATGACAGGCTTCATTGCAAACGCAGCACTTGGTGACTCGCGCGTTGGCTCAATCGAATACGACACGCTTTTTGCGGTTGGACTTCTACTTTTCACAATCACACTTTTAATCAACTACGTCAGCATCAGCATTGTGCGTAGAGTGCGAGAGGCTTACTAATGAGCAGCGTTGAGAAACTAATTTCGAAAGCCCCAAGCATTAAGAATCGCGCGGCCAACAGTGAAAAGTCGCTTAAGCCGATGGTCTTCTTGATCATTCTTTGGAGTGCGCTGCTGATTGCGCTCGTCTTCCTTGTGACTTTGATTGTGAACATCTACCTAGAAGGTTCTTACCGACTCGATGGTCGTTTGTTTACCAACTACTCAGACTCAACCCCAGAAGATGCGGGCACGCGTGCAGCAATTCTGGGTTCGCTTTGGGTGGTTGGCACCACAGCGGTCTTAGCACTGCCTCTGGGAATTGCAGCTGCGATCCATCTTGAAGAGTTCGCCAGCAAACAAAGTCGTTTTAATCGTTTCATTGAATTGAACGTGCAGAACTTGGCGGCAGTGCCGGCGGTTGTTTATGGCTTGCTCGCACTTGCATTCTTAACTGCTGCTGGTGTGAAAAACAAAAACATCGTGATTGCCGGAGCGCTAGCACTGTCACTTTTGATTTTGCCAGTCATCATCATCTCCACCCGTGAAGCTCTGCGCGCTGTACCTCAAGAAATCCGCCAGGGTTCGCTTGCGCTTGGTGCGACTCCGCTGCAAACAGTTTTTCGCGCCTCGTTACCGGCAGCGGCTCCAGGCATCGCGACCGGTGCGATTCTTGCGCTTTCGCGGGCATTCGGTGAAGCCGCTCCGCTGTTATTACTCGGGGCGATGGTGTTCGTGTCTTTCGATCCAAACGGCATCCTGAGTGGCTACACAACCATGCCAATCCAGATCTTCAACTGGGCAGGCCGACCACAGGCCGAATTCCAAGACTTAGCATCAGCCGCCAGCTTGTTGTTGTTGGTAATTCTGGTGTTCATGAA
>JBEAZM010000090.1:0-3265 GCA_041170125.1 Actinomycetota bacterium | reverse complement strand
AGAGAAAGGAGGCGCCATGATGGGTGACCCAGGGCCATGCCCTGCTTGTGAGAGCGTCGATTTAGAGCGGCGCGGTGGCAAAGATTTCTGCCCAAAGTGCTACTACATCCAACCCTGCTGTGATGGCGGCCGCTGCGATTAACTCATCTTCGTGAATTGTCCTTAAAGTGAAAGTCACTATTATTGGCTTTCCGGAGAGGACATTTATGAAAATCATGAAAAAACCAAGTGCTGTCATTTCGTCGGCAGCACTTGCACTAACCACACTTACTGCTTTGGCGGCTCCAGCTTCGGCTGTCTCAGCCCCATTCGCCGTAAGTGCGAAGTTCTGCAGCAACAATGACTATGCAGAAGTATCAGTTCTTCGCTACGCACCTTACTCAGCCGAAGCGCTTGCGGACTCGGACTATCATGAGACTTACGCCAAAATATATGATGGCAACACTGATACAGGCTTGTCTTACGGTGCGTACGCAAGCAACTCCTACTACGGAACTTCTGTAGAAATGGATTTGTCGGGCATATCTGATCCCAAGGTTAAGATCGTTATTAATGGGACCGAGTTACCTGAGGTGTACGAGTTCACGGATATTTACACTCCTTATGCAGGGGGAAACGGCACTGAGGCCGATCCTTTCCGCATTGCTAACGCAGCCCAACTCCAATCGATGTCTTGCCACGAGTACCCAGTGAAATACGACCCTGCAACACTCGATGAAAATGTTCAGCGTTTTAAATTGATGAACAACATCGACCTATCCTCGTATTCAGAAATTCTTGAGTGGATGCCAATTGGGTTTGGGAATTCGGATATGGACACTCGATTTCGCGGTCGTCTACTCGGCAACGGTAAAACCATCTCGAACTTGACGGCGTACCTACCTGGCATGGAAAACGTGGGGTTGTTTTCAGAAATACGGGCTGGGGAAGTTGAAAATTTCAACATTGAAAATTTTGAGATTACCGGCCTTTCCCGAGTCGGCGCGTTAGCTGGTAAGACTTATGGCGCCACAATCGATGACATCAACATTTCAGACTCAACTCTCACAGGCTTGGACCGCGTGGGAGGAGCAGTTGGTGAAGGCGATCGCGGACACATAACAAACTACAACGTCGACGTAACAGTGCACCCGATTCTTCGTCAGTATCAGCGTGCCTATTCATTTGGTGGGCTAATTGGCGAGGCTGAATATCAGACGATTCGTAAAGGTACTAGCAAAGTTGTGTTCAGAGTGGATCCGAATTCAGTTGGCGTGCTAAACGCCGATTCCGACCCCATCATAGAAAATTCTGAAATCTCTCAGGCGGGCGGTGTCTTAGGTGTATTGGACGACGGTAGCGACATCCGAGACATTGTCGCCCACTCGGATTTTGAATTCGATGGACTAGCCAAATTGCAATATTTTGGAAGCCTTGTTGGTGAATCTGATATGGGTGCCATCTTGAATGCGGTTACGAAATTCAAGATGAACCTAACTGATATTGGTCGAGTTGATGCAACAACTGGTCTGGTTGGTTACCCAGAGAAGTTATCCATTTATGGCGTTCAAGCATCTGGTGAAATCAATATCGAAACAGATTCTGCGGGATATATCGGCGGAGCCTTTGGTAACTTTTATGAGGCGGCTACCGTGATGGACATTCACACAGATATTGACTTGAACGTCTCCACTTCAACTGCTTTCGAAATTTCTGCTATCGCAGGAGTTTTGCAGAAATCTCGCATCCAACATTCTGTCTTCGCCGGTGACACCAAGATTGTTTTGACTGGCTGCAGTGGATATGACTACATCGGCATCTTTGCTGGTCGGCAGCAAAGCCATGGTGGCTTCAACAAAGTTGTAGTTGCGGGAGCATTTGAGGTGGATAACCAAGCAAATTGTGACATCAACCCTTCAACTAGTTTTGGATCAATCCAAGTATCCGAACCCCCAATGTTCCGTGACTCCTACTGGGCCTCTGAAAAAGTCTCGGACAACTTGGTTTCGGGTTACGGTTTTGGTGAAGGTGTAACGAACAAGCAATTGGCTTCGGAGAAGTTCTGGGCATCTCAGGGCTTTGACATGGTCAATGACTTTGCAATTAACTCCAAAGGCCAGTTAGTTCCGCGGGCTGCGATTCCTGCAGTAGATGAATCGCAGGCTGGACCAGCTGGACGCATTGCGTTTGGCAAGTTACTTAAGTCGGGTAAGCGTTCATACAACGTCAACTTGGAGAACAAGTTTGCCGGTAAGAATGCAACTGTGCGGGTAGTCCGAAATGGAGCAAAGAAGGTCATTAAGAAGGTAGTACTTTCTGCGCTTGGAAATGCGATGTTCAAATCTAAGTTTGCATTGCAATCAGGTGACCAACTGCAGGTTGTCATCAGCGGGAAGCGGATTGTGAATTACACAGTTCGATAAACGCCGAAAAAGAATGGTGGGGCTGGAGATTTCCAGCCCCACCATTCTTAATTGAACAACCTTTGAATCGTTCCTTTACTTAATCTATTCCAATTTGAATAAGTTCATTGTCAGTTACTGAGTCAAGTGTTAGTTTCACGTTCCCTTGGAGAGGGGGAGCGTGTCTTTTCGCAACCGGCTAAAAGCTCAGCGGGCTCAAGTGGAGTCAGCTTGGAGCGATTTTCAGGCATCGAAAAATTCATCAGATTTACGCTCCGAGGTACTCGAATCGTGGGAGCGATCACAGGCCAGCATTGATCTTGAAATCTCCGCTGCACCTACAGCTTTCACTGACACGGAATCAGTTTGGGCTGATAACCCGCTTGCCAAGCCCGTTGAAGGTTTGGAATCTTCATTAAACGATCTTGCTGAAGAAGGCGGCTTTGTTGTTGCAATCACAGACCCGAACAGTCAGATTCTTTGGACAACCGGTAGCAGCTATATGCGCAACAAAGCTGCTAGGGCCAACTTTGCACCTGGAAGTGACTGGAGTGAATCTGCAGTTGGTACGAATGCGTTAGACCTAGCACTCCGCTCTCAACAAAACCAGACCGTGTTCAGTGCCGAACACTTCGCACCTCTAGTTCATGGATGGGTTTGTTACGCGGCTCCAATTTTTGATTTGGAAAGCAACACTTGCCTTGGCGTAATCGATCTAAGTACGACATGGGACAACGCAAATCCGTTGGCGAGTATGGCTGCTGATTCTTTCGCAGAATTGATTTCGCACGAGGTTACTAAGTCGATTGGCTCAGTGAGTTCTTTAAGGTTAAAGATGCTCGGTATTCCAAAGGTCGATCTCGGCCTAGGTACTAAAAGTCTCC
>JBEAZM010000089.1:0-7928 GCA_041170125.1 Actinomycetota bacterium | reverse complement strand
AACTGCTACTACGGCAAATGTGAGTGGCGGAGCGGCAAAATCACTACCTACAACAAAGTCGCATTCACCTATGGTTACATGGAAGCACGAATCAAAGCACCGAAGGGCGCCGGTACCTGGCCCGCTTTCTGGATGCTCGGTACCAACATAGCCACGGTTCCGTGGCCTCGTTGTGGTGAGTTGGACATCTGGGAATACAAGGGTTCACAGCCTCAAATCACCTATGGCACCGTGCACTTTGCAAACAGTGGTGGTGGCCATACCTACCTTGGTGGCACCAAAGATGCTCTAACTGATTTGAGCAACGATTATCACGTTTACGGCATGTTGTGGGAAGAAGATCAAATCACTTTCTATATCAATGACACTTTTGTCTACTCGGTAAATAAGTCGCAGTCTGGACTTACTCACTGGCCATTTGGCAAGAATGCTCAAGGTCAGGATCCAAAGTTTTACGCAATTCTTAACCTCGCAATGGGTGGCCATTTTGGCGGCGCCATTGACTCCAGAATTTCCAATGCTGAAGTAAAAGTTGACTGGGTGCGTTACTACTCAGTCGATGGTGTTGGAAAAGTAACAACAAACTAGCAATGCTTGTGCGAGCCAAAACAAAGGAAAATGAATGAAAAAAAGAGGGGCAATCCTTGCGATTCTGGTCTCGCTATCTTCAATTGCGGTCCAGCCAATTGCAACAACCGCAGCGGTTTACAACCCGCCGGTCCCAGGTAACAACATTATGCGTCTGGTTGGTCCAGAACCAACCAATAAAAACCACGTCAATATGACTGCCGAAGCTAAAGGTGCTTGGGATCAGTACTACGGCAGCGGTCTTCGCGTCCTACACATGTATGCAGACGTTCGTGGCGAAGTAAGTCTCACTTTTAAATACACCACCAAGGCTGGAGCGCCTATCCAGAACCGTGTGGTCTATCTAGTTGTGAACAAGCGATCTTCTTGCAGCGAAACCACATTCTTCACCCCACAAGCAACTGATTACCCGGGATCAAATCGCCCTAACTCAAACACCATCGTTCGTGACTGGTGTGGCGATCAACCCCAAATGGGCGCTGGCGAAACTGCCGTAATTTCGACCACCGACTCTTTCGGCAATGCCACTTTCTCTCTAACTAACTACAACATCTTCGGTGAGGCATTCCCTATTGCCCAAAACAAGCTTGGCTTTTACTCGGACGGTATTCCATGTGCGGATGACGTGATGTGCCTATCGAGCACGATTGCCCCAAGCCTCGTTGCTCACCCAAGCGAAGCTCAGGATCGCCTCGAAGACAAAGATCTTTTGATTTTGCATTTCGTGAATCCAAAGATCACCCCAACCAAACCTGTTGTTAAGGCTAAGGCTGGAAAACCAACCAACATTTCTTTCCGTCTCACAAACCTTAAAGGCAAGCCAGTTGCAGGTAAAACTGTGACTTTTGATACTTGGGGTGAAGGCAATGATTTGGACACCTGGTCACGAGTTTCAAATGCAAACGGTGTTGTCACTTTGCGTGTCACCGCTCCAAAGGGAACTAAAGGTTTGCAGGTTGTAAAGGCTTACAACTACGGAAACCCTAAGGGTTACAAGACCAAGATTTACTGGCAATAACGAAATAGTAAAAAGCCCCGGTGCTGTCTCTCGACAGCCCCGGGGCTTTTCTCTGTGGGTACTTACTTCACAATCTTCTTAGAGGTTGCGGAGTAAACCTTGGCGGTACCAGCCGAGTTGGTCGCGGTTGCGAGAACTCGAAGGAACTTGCCGACATGTGCTTTGGTCACTTTGACCTTCTTGTACTTGCCAGCGTTGCCTGCGATCGCTTTGCACTTCAAGGATGATGCTTGAGTTGCAGAAACTTTCGCAGCCTTTGCACATACGTACCAGCGGTAGCTGATGGTTGGCTCGGTGCCACTGAAGGTGGCTGAGCTAGCAGTCAACACTTTGCCGACCTTGGCAGTGCCACTGATGGCTGGTGCCTTGGTGCGAACTGGAGCAATGACTTCTGGCTCTTCTTCCTCTTCCTGGGTGCAATCGCCAACCACAACGCCACCATTGACGCTGACGTTGTCGATTACGTAAACCTGACCGCTGTTAGAAACGGTTGGGTTCGGGAAGTTCGGGAAGATGGCCAAACGTGTGTAGGTGTTGCTTGCGCTCCAAGCTCCCTGGGTAGAGAAGTCAAAGCTCAAGGTCTGCCAACCAGGAACAGCCATCATTGCGTATTCGATTGGGTTGGAGCCACCGGCGCCTTCAATCTTCAGCATGACTGGAGAAACTACTGAATCTGGTGAGTAGTAATCCAAGGTGATGGTTGACTTACCTGCAGCAGTGATGTGCAAGTTGCTAGATGAAACATCGAGCAGTGTTACACCTGCCCAGTCAGCTCCCTGCTTGACGATGTGCAAGCTGTTGCCAACTTCACATCCGCTTGGAGCAGCCGCGATTGATGAGCTTGCACCTTCGAATGAACCGGTTGCTTTTGCATTATCAGCATTACCAACAGCGAGTGCGCCGAGCGAATCGCCATCTTCGAAAGTCAGAACCGCAGCAGCTGCACTTGGTGCAGGAAGTCCACCGTTGATGCTCAAGTTGTCTACAACATAGAGCTGACCAGTGTTCGTGACAGTCCCATTAGGGAAGTTCGGGAAGATGGTCAGTTTGGTGTACTCGTTAGCAGCGCTCCAGGAACCCTGGGTGCTGAAGTCGTAAGACATTGAGTTCCAACCTGGCGATGCGGTCTTTGCGAATTCGATTGCATTTGCTCCGCCAGCACCTTCAAGCTTCAACATGAGTGGTGAGTCGACGTTGTCTGGTGAGTAGTAATCCAAGGTGATAGTCGACTTACCAGCACCAGTGATTTTGATTTCCGAAGTGGTCACATCAACGACGGTTACACCAGACCATGGGTCGCCTGCCTTGGCGATCTGTAGACCTTTACCGCTGCCACCGCCTGCTGGAACGTCAACGATGGTAGTGGTTGCGCCACTGAAGGTACCTGTGGCATCGGAGCCACTGTTGTCACCGACAGCGCCGGCACCAATGGTGTCACCATCTTCGAAGGAAACGAACAGTGGATCAGCAGCAAGTGCTTCTGGTTCGTTAGAGGCTGCAACGTTAACTTTGAAGTTGTCGATAACGTAAACCTGACCGGTGTTGGTAACTGTGGTTGCAGCTCCAAAGTTCGGGAAGATTGAGACTCTGGTGTACTCGATGTCCTTGCTCCAAGTTCCCTTGGTGCTGAAATCAAATTCCATTGAGTTCCACCCAGGAGATGCAGTTAGAGGAAATTCAATGTTGACTGAAGCGTTTTCGAGCTTCACCATGACTGGAGAGTCAACAGTGTCTGGTGAGTAGTAATCAAAAGTGATTGCTGACAGGTTTTCAGCCGTGATGCGGATGTTGCTTGTGGTGACATCCATCAAAGTGGCGCCAGCCCAAGGCTGACCTTCCTTCTTGAGGTGAAGCCCCTTGCCAGTTCCACCACCAGCTGGCACGTTTTCGATAGTTGTGGTTGCACCTTCGAATGACCCAACAGCGTCAGGACCACCGTTATTTCCAACAGCGTCAGCACCGAGGGTGTCGCCGTCTTCGAATGTGAGGGTGGTTTCAGTTGCAGCGTAAGCAGCTGAGGCTGGTGTTACGAAGCCGAGGCTTGATAATGCTATGACTGCCGAAGCTGTGATCCCCACAAGCTTCCGGCCACGATATTTGATGTTACTCAATTGTGTTCCTTCCACAGAATGTGGTGAACAACCGCATGCGGGTGCACACAGAAAAACTGTTCACCGATATCCGTGCGCACACACGTGGGAGAACCGTAAGTACCGTGTGAAAGCGGTTTCAAGTGGGATTTTGTTTACGGTACCAAACCGTTACATTCAGATGTACTTAAGGCGTATTTTTAGGGTTTCGGCTGATCTGAAGAAATCCGTAAATTGCTAGAAAGGCGCCAACCGGCTGCGAAATGGACCCGAGGCTGAAAAACAACCCGAAAAAATTTCCACTGATCCAAGGAAAGGCAAACAGAGCAGTTCCAATCCCGAGAAGCAACCAGCCTACTTTGCGGGCCGATTCCGGCGTTTGTTGAGAGTTTCGACCAGATTCGCTCGTGCTCCCATTGGAAGGTACGAAACTCGGTGCGACAGGGTAGTTCGAGCTTTTCTGTTTATTGGAAGTCGTGATTGCCCAAACCAAGCCCACTACAGCTATCAAACCCCCAACTGGAACTGACACCAGCAATAGCCAAAGTGCTGCTGCCCCACTCGAAGGGTCACCTTCGTTGTAAATGCTGGAACCAGGTGCCGTACTAATGGCAGCCAAAATGATCGGGAAAACAGCAATCAACAGCCCAACCAGCAACGTCACAACCCCAGGGTTTACGGACGAGCCAGATTCTTGTGGCGTCTCAGGTTCCTGAGGGTTTGAGTTCTCATTCATGGGATAAGCCAAGCACTTTCGACGCTAAATCAACAGTTTTCGACAATGAGTCGGAACCATTTTTGTTTATTCCAAGTAACTTGTATTCAGGTGATTTTGTGAAGTATTTATGGCTAGCAGCTGGTTTCACCAGTGCAGGTATCGGGATAGTGGCATTTTTCGTGCCGCTTATCCCGTCCACAGTGTTTTTACTAATGGCGACCTATGCCTTCGCGCGCTCATCCGAGCGCTTTCACACCTGGATCACGACTCATCCGAAGTTTGGTCCTCCGATTCATAACTGGACCCACGGTCGTTTAGTCCACCGAGCCACAAAAAAACTGGCGACAGTCTCGATTTTGATTGCTATGGCAATCCCAGCACTTATCGGGCTGCCAGCATGGATCCCAATCACGACAGTCATAGTGCTCACGGCAGTTATCGCCTACATTTGGACGCGGCCAGAACCCGAAACCCGCAACTAAAATCTGCCTCCTACGAAAACCAATCGGTTTTGTCCCCTTATATATGTGACGGGTAAGTGTGAATCGGAAAGATATCCAAATTCTGCGCGGGATTTCGGTCCTTGCAGTGGTTTTCTATCACGCTGACTTCTTGGGATTTGATCATGGCTATATTGGTGTTGACGTCTTCTTCGTCATCAGTGGCTTTCTAATTCTCGGCAAAATCTTCCGTGATCTAAACGCGGGGAAATTTAGTTTTACCGATTTTTGGGGCCGAAGAATTCGACGGTTGTTGCCCGCGGCATCAGCAACGATTTTGATTACCCTTATTGGCTCTACGTTTTTTCTCTCGCAACCAGATTTACGGATTGCTCGACAAGATGCAATTTTTAGCTCGTTGAATGTTGTCAATTGGCATTACGCCCAACAAAATGTTGATTACTGGTCGATTGAGAGCGTTTCACCATTTCTACATTTTTGGTCTTTGAGTGTTGAAGAGCAGTTCTATTTTGTAGCACCAGTGTTTTTATGCTTGCTCCTGCTGTCCGTCCGGAGCTTTGCGAATAAACGCGCTATCACGATTGTAGTTTTTGTCGGGCTAGCAATTGCTTCCTTCTTGTATATGGTCACTCCACAATGGAATCCATCGATGTTGTATTTCAATGCAGCATTTCGCATCTGGGAGTTTTTGGTTGGTGGCATTGTGGCGATTGCATCCCTCCAAATTCAGCCGGTTTTAAGTCGAGTTTTAAAGTGGACATCACTGGTGGGTTTATACCTGGTGATGACACTGGAATACGAGGTTGTGTACCCAGGTTCCGCAACACTTCTCCCTGTCTTTTTAACTGCTATCTATTTGGGTACTAACGACTTTGCCGAATCAAGAGTTCGATTCACAGGATTCATTTCTAAGTTCTGGGAGCGGATAGGGGACTATTCCTATTCGATTTACCTATGGCATTGGCCGATAACAATCTTCACAGCAAGTTATCTCCAAGGCATAAATTTGCAAATCAGCGAATTGTCGGTTGTGGCTAAATGGTTTGTGGTTTTGTTGAGTATTGCCATTGGCTGGATGTCGTATCGCTTTATTGAGTCCCCGTTTAGAAAAACTCGGATTCGAACAAACGAGTTCCCCAAACTGCTAGTCGCAACAGCTACTTCAATCGCAATCATCTTTGGTACTCAAAATCTTGTAGCGAACGCGGATGTGAGAAAAGTTATTCCAACACCGGCTGAGCAAGTTGAACTTTTTGACGCCCCTGTCCGTGATGTTGCAAATTCAGATTTTTCGACGATTTTTCAAAGTCTCGAAAACTCGGATCTCACACCGGCATTGAACTACGAAGATTTGAAACCATCGCTTGGAAAAATGATTACAGCTCGAGCCAAGATTTATTTCAATGGCTGTCACTTGGAAAAATCTCAAACTACATATCCCGAAACTTGTGTTTTTGGTGATCCAGACTCAGATGTGACGGTCATGCTTGTGGGTGATTCGCATGCTGCGAATTGGTTTGCTGCGGTCGAAAAAGCTACGGAATCGGCCGGCATAAAACTGCTTTCACGCACCAAATCATCATGTGGAATTTTTAACATGATTGCGCGTGATGACAAAGAAGAATTTCCAGACTGTTTGAATTGGCGAGAAAATATCAAGCAGGAAATCGCGGAAGTGAAGCCAGATTTAGTAATCGTCAGTCAATTGCTCTCAACGATTGATTACGAACTCAAGTCTGCAACTGAACGCCGCTCCTATAGTGAGTTCAAATTGCGGCTAGTCCATCAAGGGCTTGAGGAGCTTGCAGATATCGCTCCGCAAGTACTTTATGTGCACGATATTCCAAAACTCAGTTTCGAGCCAAGCAAGTGTGTCAGGACATTTTCTCCAGCGGAATGTGTGTCTGACCGGTTTCGCAACGAAATTGATTCAACTGCTTGGCCCAGTGAACTTCCAACAAATGTTTCGGAAGTCAATTTCAATGATCAGATTTGTCAGCCACGAATTTGTTCGACCACAAATGCAAATTACATTCTTTATCGCGATCGTCACCATCTAACCGCGAATTTCAGTGCGTCACTAGCCCCAGTCTGGGTGCAAATTTTTCAACGAACATTTGAATAGTTTGCATTTGTCATTACATTTGCCAAGTGACTTCTCAATCCCGCATCGGCTTATGGTTTGCTGCCACTTTCACTCTGTTCTTTACCCGTGCTTTTATTTTTTCCACCTGGGTCAGTCGGGGACCAGAAGTGAAAGATCTTTTAGCGCTAAACACTGTTGAGATGGGTCTCTTCACCATGATTTTCCCGGTGGGTGGCATTCTCGGCGTCGTATTTTCAAGCACACTGGTTCAGCGTTACGGTTCAAAGTTAGTCACTTATGCAATTTATTCCCTTGCCGCTGTAGCGATGGTGTTACTTGGTTTCACTATCTCTGCCGGTTTGGTTTTGGTTTCAGGTTTTCTACTTTTACTAATTGGTCTGCCTATGGCCATCGCCGATTACGTCGGCAACTATGAAGGTGCGCTAGTTGACCAGGCATCAACTCGCAGCATTTTTTCGGCAATTCACGGCGCTTTTGGTCTCGGTATGTTGCTTGGCGCTGGCATATCAAGTGTGCTCCTAAATGCTGGGCTCGCCATCGAGACCCATTTTCTTGTCATTGCTGTAGTGAGTGGTGCAGGTGCCCTATGGGCAGGGAAAGTTTTACCGATTCATGCGCGTTCCGAGATCACAGCTGAGGAGAAAGCCCACAATCGAAAATTAGTAATCAAGGTGTGGGGTGAAAAGCGCAGTTTGATGATTGCGCTCATTGGCTTCTCATTCATCATGGCTGAAACCTCATTTGGCACGTGGGGGCCAATTGCCCTCACCGAGAGTGGGTTTAGTGAGGCGGAAGCAGCAGCTGCACTTAGTGTTTTCTGGATTGTGGTCACAGTATTTCGGCTATTTGGTGGCTGGGTTGTCGACACCCTCGGCCGTTGGTACACAATTTTGGTTTCAGCACTTCTAACTAGCCTTGGAATTATTCTTTTTATGCTCGTTGATGT
>JBEAZM010000088.1:0-3683 GCA_041170125.1 Actinomycetota bacterium | reverse complement strand
CTGCAAGGGACGTAACTACATCACTCGTAAGAATCGTCGTAATGATCCGGACCGTATTGAGTTGAGCAAATTCTGCCCAACCTGCGGAAAGCACAGTACGCACAAAGAAACCCGCTGATCTCGGGCAAATTCTTACCAAAGGGTCGCATCGAAAGATGCGGCCCTTTGTTTATTTCTACCAGGGCAATTCGCGGCCGAGCAATTCGGCTAGTTTTTGATTTGGCTCGCGGTAATAGTCCCTGAGGGCTGCAACTTCTTGCTCATCGATTTTGATATCCCAAATTTCCAAATTCTGAATCCACATTGGTGCATCCCAGAACAATCGGCGCGTAATGCCTCCGCGGTTTAAAAGTCTGGTACGAAATGGATTAACAATGTGGTTGAACTTGTCATACAAATTCTCTGAAGTAAAACTGTCATCTACACCGATGAAGTTACATACCCGTTTAAAGGTTTCGGCTTTCATTGAATCCGGGTTGACGTCATCTTCATAAATCAAAATTAAAAACTGTTCGCGCGGAAAATGCTTGAACCAAATCTCGAGTTGTTCGGCGTAACGTCCAGCAAGCAATAAGTCTAAATCCGGTGCTGTGTCGAGGATTGAGGTGTCGATTGCGATAGTCCCTTTGCGCAAGTAATGCTGGTAGGCAGAAAGCGCTCTGCGGACAGGATTGCGCAGAATCACAACGAATTTTGCATCGGGGGTTGCGGCCTTGAGAAGTTCCATTGCATCCGTAGGTACAGCGGAATTGTTCGAGACGCATTCGGGGTGCACCATTCTTAGATATTTAGGAGTGAAATCTCCGACAGCTTTTTTCCCGTAATTCTCGGATCGTTTTTCGAATTGTTTCTCGTACCACTTGAGGCCTTTTTTTACTCGGTAGGCTCGATCAAAGTAGTGGACTTCTTTTAGAGTGGCATGACCAACTTCAGGGTGAGTGCTGAGTGTGCTGAATAGCCAAGTTGTGCCAGCTTTTTGCGCGCCGAGTACGTAGAAGGTTGGAAGCATCGAGGCAAAGGTATGCGAGTTGAGCGAACGCTGGCAACAACTTTGCTTAACAATGCAACTAAAAAAGTTGTTCACAAGGAAACTTAATGTTGACAAGCAGCTTCTATAAAAGCTTCAGGCATTAAGTTTCGCTCATTCAGTTAGGAGCATTCATGGCACTTGATCCCGCCAACATTGGCAAAGAATTTCCGCCCACCTCGACTTATCTGGTTGGCCGCGAAAAGGTGCGCGAGTTCGCTCGCGCTGTCAGTGAAACCGCTTCGATCTCAAATGACTTGAACGCTGCCCGAGCTGCTGGCTACTCAGACTTAGTCGCGCCCGTAACTTTCCCGATTGTCATCACTTTAGAAATGATGGGGGAGCAGGTGACTTCGCCAGAGGTGGGAGTGGATTGGTCGCGAGTGGTTCACGGCGATCAAAGATTCGCTTTCACCAAGCCTGTGGTTGCTGGAATGGAATTGAAATCAACCACAGTGATTGAAGACATCAAGTCGATGGCCGGCAATGACATCATCACGCTCCGCGGTGACTTGCGCGAGGTTGGTGGCGATTTGGTTTGCCAAGTTTGGACTTCACTAGTTGTACGAGGTGAAGCAGCATGAGCCTTAACCACGAAGTTGGAACCCAATTACCTGAAATCGCAATCCACGTAACCCGAGCAGATTTGATTCGCTACGCCGGTGCATCTGGCGACTTGAACATCATCCACTGGAACGATCGCACTGCAACAGCTGTTGGTCTTCCTGGTGTCATCGCACATGGCATGTTCACTATGGGGCAAGCCATCAACGTCGTCACGCGATATTTTGGTTCAGCAGCAAACGTGGTTGATTACCAATGCCGATTCACTCGGCCAGTCGTTGTGCCTGATGATGACGAAGGTGCGCTCGTAACTTTTGGCGGAAAAATCGCAGCTCTCAACGACGACGGAACAGTTCGCGTCGACATCACTGCAACCTTTGAAGGTAAGACAGTCCTCGCTAAAGCAATCGCATTAGTGAAGGTTGCTTAGTTCTATGGCCCAACAGCTTTCTAGTTTCAGCACGCTACGAGTGGGTGGCGCCACGGATGAATTAGTGGTTGCCCAAACTGAGGCTGAACTGGTTGCAGCTGTTGAATCTGCGCAAGCTGCAGGCGTTCCAGTTTTGCTAATTGGTGGCGGCTCGAATCTTGTGATTGCTGATGACGGCTTTCGCGGTCGCACAGTTGTGGTGCGCACCCGCGGTTATGAAGTCACTGCTGATGCTTGTGGCGGCGCCATCGTCACAGTTCAAGCCGGTCACGACTGGGATGAATTCGTCGCCGATTGTGTTGAGCGCCGCTGGTCTGGACTAGAAGCTTTGAGCGGCATCCCAGGAACTGTCGGCGCTACCCCGATCCAAAACGTTGGCGCGTATGGGCAAGAAGTAGGCGACTGGATTTATCGAGTGCGCACTTATGATCGAGTCCAGAAACAATTCAAAACTTTCTCGGCATCTGATTGCGAATTCAGTTACCGCGATTCAATTTTTAAGCGCCAACCAAATCGCTACATCATTCTTGAAGTTACCTTCCAACTGCGACTTGGCGACCACAGCGCGCCAGTTATGTACAGTGAATTGGCGAAAGCGGTTGGGGTTGAAGTTGGAAAGCGCTCGAAGAATGATTTAGTTCGCCAGGAAGTTTTGCGGCTCCGGAATTCCAAAGGAATGGTGCTCAACGAAATCGATCACGACACCTGGAGTGTTGGTTCATTTTTCACTAACCCAGTTTTGGAAGTTCTCCCAAACACAATCCCGAATGACGCACCTCGGTGGCCGCAACTTGATGGCGCAACAAAACTCAGCGCAGCCTGGCTAGTTGAGCAAGCTGGTTTTGGTAAAGGCTTTGGCCTGAACCAGCGCGCAACGCTTTCCAATAAGCACACACTTGCAATCACTAACCGTGGCGATGCGACAGCAGCAGACATTCTTGAACTAGCTAACTTCATTCAAGCTGGTGTAAAACAAAAGTTCGGCATCGATTTAGAAATCGAGCCGAACTTTGTTGGAGATTTTGAGTAGTTACTTCGCTTCACCCAGAAGTTTCTGCATCCGAGTTACACCTTCGACTAGATCTTCATCACTCAGTGCGTAAGAAAGTCGAATGTAGCCAGACGGCCCAAAAGCTTCACCAGGAACAACCGCGACTTCTGCTTCATCCAGAATTAATGCCGCAAGTTCTGCAGAGGTGTTACAAACTTTGCCGCGAATCTCTTTACCGAGTAAACCTTTCACAGAGGGATACACATAGAAAGCACCTTGTGGAGTCGGGCACATCACTCCCGGGATTTCATTCAGCATCGACACCATTAACTTGCGACGGCGATCGAATGCCACTTTCATTTCATCAACCGCAGTTAAGTCGCCTTCGAGTGCTGCAATGGCTGCGCGCTGCGCGATGTTGTTGACGTTGCTTGAAAGGTGTGACTGCAAATTAGTCGCGGCTTTGATGACATCTTTTGGTCCAATCATCCAGCCGACTCGCCAACCGGTCATTGCGTAAGTTTTCGCCACACCATTGAGGATGATGTAGGTGTCTTGGAGCTCTGGCACCAAAACTGGCATCGATGGTGCAGTCGCTCCGTCATACAAAAGGTGCTCGTAGATTTCATCCAGAATCACCCAGATGCCGTGCTTAACTGCCCATTCGCCGA
>JBEAZM010000087.1:0-3676 GCA_041170125.1 Actinomycetota bacterium | reverse complement strand
TTTACAAGGCCAAGGAGGCATCATGAAACCTGAAGATTTTGAGTCCCGAATGCAGGAGTCCGATCCAGCTCGCGATTTAACAAAACTGTCTGAAGCCGAACTTCAGCAGATTGCAGTCGCGGCAATCGCCGCTGCACCTGCGTCCGTCAAGAACCAAAAGAAGTTTGGTAAGGGACTGGTAGCAGCTGCAGTTGCTGCATTGATTGCTGTCCCAGCACTCAACGGCGCAATGACGGCGGATGCGCCACCGATCATTTCGCTGGGCTCCTCAAGTGAGCTAAGTGCGCGAGCCGGATCTCAGCTTGAATCTTCAATGCCGAACAGCAAGAAAATTGCCGGCGATATGGCGTTGTCGTACTTCTGGGGTGCCTACCGTTTTGAACTTGCCGAGGGTGTTGCGGTTGATGCAAACACTGCCACCGGTTACGAAATCCAAGCTCGAAACGACGCCGAACAAATAATCAAAAACCTCGCGAACAAATTTAAGGTCGAGGGGCTTGAATACCGTAAAAGTGAAAAGGTTTGGACCAACGAAAACGGTTCCTATGACGAGCCATCAATTTATGGCTACGTGGACGGTAGCTGGGCGAGTGTTTCTTACAACAATCCCTCATTGGATGCCTGGGCAGCCTGTTACACCACTGCCGTTGAACCTTCAGAATCTGGTGATGAGCCAGTTTCTCGAGATGAAGTTTGTGAGCCAGAGCCAGCAACCAACCTCCCGAGCGAAGCTGAAGCAACCGCTATTGCGTTGAATGCGCTTGAATCAATCGGAATTGATGCAAGTGGGCTTCAAACCGATGTTTGGACCGACGAATACACCGTCTGGGTTTCACTAGCAGACGAAGCCAGCAGCTACGAGAGTTATTCAATCGGTCTCGTTGACAACAGCGAGATTTACTACCTGTATGCCAGCTTGACAGAAAAAGTTGCGCTCGGTGAATACGACTTGCTAGATGCTCAATCTGCAATCGCTCGGGCGAATGAACAGTCAGACCGCTATATCAAGCAGATGGAAGAAGATGGCCTTTACCTGCCGATGCCTTACGAAGGTGAAAACATCGAGCCCGGTTTAAGTGAGCCAGGTTCAGGCGATGGCAACACTGATGTTTATGTGGAACCTGAATTCGAAATCAAAACTGTTGTCGTTACTGACATCAAGCTCAACTGGACTATGAATTACTCAGAGGCAGGCGATTCGCTTTGGTTACCCGTGTTTGAGTTTTACGGATACGTAAAAGGTGAAGGTTCAGAAGTGCAAACGTATCCCTTGCACTCGGTGATTGCGATTGTTGATGAACAAATCGATCTTGATTCGTTCTTCGGCTACGGTTTTGGTGGCGGCTACCCAATGCCACTAGCTCGCGACATGGTTGCGATTGATTAAACAAGCAAAAAGTGTGGGCGGCAGGTGTTCCTGCCGCCCACACTTTTTGTAACTTATGCTTTGTAAGAATCCACTTCAATTTCAACCAACATCTCGGGGTTGATGAACTTAATACCAGCTAGCATCGTGGCAGATGGTCGAATTTCGCTAAAAAGTTCCCCGTTGGCCTTACCTGCAGCGTCCATATCTTCAGCGTTGGCTAAATAAATCCGAACCCGAACTACGTCACTCAATGTGTGCCCAGCATCGGCAAGTGCCTTCTCAATGATTTGATACGCGACTTTTGTTTGAGCGTAGGCGTCACCTTTGTGTTGCAGTTCACCGTCAACTGTCGCTGTGGTGCCGGAGACATGAACGTATGGACCAGCCACCACTGCTCTTGAATACCCAATCACAGATTCCCAAGGTCCACCAGAAGAAATCAATTTGTCTGCTGCCATTTTTTGCTCCTTAAGCAATTAATCCAAAAACTAAACCGGCAAGCGTGAGTCCAACCACATCCCCGCCCACTTCAATAATCCAAACTTTCAAGCCCTGACCTGCAAACAACCGATGCGAGAGTGAGCCGGCCGCGACTAACGAGCTTGAAAGCAGAAAGCCGACCCATGCGCCTTGCAAAGGCGAAACCGACTCAGCCACAAAACCCAGCACGCTAGCCATGGCAATTACTTGCACAAGCCCACCGACAGCAGTGAGACCAAATAGAACTCCCGGCGGGGTGTGCTCTATCTGTACTGCTGGGTCTTGCCCAAGCGCTTTTACCCAAGCTGGGTAAAACGTTTTTGGCCCGAACCAAACCGCACCTGTCACAAAGAAAACCAAGAAACCCGCTAGAACGGCTAACCAGTTCAATTCCATTAAAAACATTCGACTCCTTAAGTATTGAACAAACTTAATTCACTAAAACTTGAAAACGCTACCAACCAAATTAAACGGTGAGTAGAACTTCAACAGTTTGATTGACCTGCAGATCAAGGGGCAGTCGAATCTCACGCTTCACTGGGAGGTAATAGCCGCCATCGCGAGGAATCAAACTTGTCGTGACTTGCATCTGCGCAATTTGCATCGTGACTGGAATTACTCCCCAGCCATAAGTGAGCACCGCGCTTTTGCTTTTGATTTCGTCCGCCACCTGATCTGGCAATGCAATGAAATAAAAAGGTGCTGGACCGCGCCACTCAAAAATAACTCCGGAAAATTTAAACTGCATTCAGATCAAGTTCCAATCTTGGCAACGTTCTACCAGGTATTGAACCACTAGCAATTTCGCCGATTATCACAAAGCCATACTTTTCATAAAAACCTAGTGCATTTGGATCCGCAGTGGTTTGCATTCGTTGATAACCATTCGCTTTCGCCCAATCAACACTGCGCAAAAGTAATTTTGAACCCAAGCCAGTTCCGATGAAGTCAGGCGAAATAAACAATGCCTCGAGCTCAACAAAGTCGTTAGTTTCCAACAGCAGAATAAATCCGGTATCAACGCCATATTCATGCGAGATTTCACAATATCCGTTCATAATCTGTTCGGCGCTGATTTCCAATTCTGCGCGGACTAAAATCATGAACTCATCCGAGTAGCCCCAATGTCGCTTTGATGCAATGGCTAATTGCGTCAGCCGTTCAGCATCAGTGGAAAGCGCTCTTCGGATATCCATTGCTACACGTTGAAGCGGAATTCGACTACGTCGCCATCAGCCATGACGTAATCCTTGCCCTCCATGCGGGCTTTACCGCGCGAGCGAGCTTCAGCGACGGAGCCAGCCTCTACCAAGTCTGCAAATGAAATTACTTCAGCTTTGATAAAGCCCTTCTGAAAGTCGGTGTGAATCACGCCAGCAGCTTCTGGTGCAGTGTCACCCTTGTGGATGGTCCAGGCGCGCGCTTCTTTTGGACCTGCGGTCAGATAGGTCTGAAGCCCAAGAGTGTCGAAACCAACTCGTGCCAAAATCGCCAAACCAGACTCGCTTTGCCCCACAGACTCGAGTAGTTCGAGGGCATCAGCGTCATCGAGTTCGACTAATTCAGATTCAAGTTTGGCATTGAGGAAAACAGCTTGGGCAGGTGCAACCATCGCTCGCACCTCAGCTTGAAAAGCCTCATCGACAAGCTCAGCTTCGTCGACGTTGAAGACATAAATAAATGGTTTTGCGGTCATCAGGAACAGTTCCCGCAGCGGTGCAGCATCCATTTTCGAGGCGAAAATCGTGGTGCCAGCCTCGAGGTGATTTTTCGCAATCTCGGCAGCTTCCAAAGTGGCTGCCTTTTCTTTGTCCAAACGAGCTTCTT
>JBEAZM010000086.1:0-6051 GCA_041170125.1 Actinomycetota bacterium | reverse complement strand
GCTTGAACCACTTTTTCTAAGGCTTCTTTTTCATGGGATGCATAACCTTTTACGGTTTCCACGAGATTTGGGATCAAATCTGCCCGGCGACGAAGTTGAACTTCGATTTGGGCGAAGCCCTCGGAGACATTGTTATTTAGGCGAATCAGTTTGTTGTACTGCACGACCAAAAAAGCAAGAATTAAAGCAATAACGACTAGGGCAATGATGATTTCCATAACAGCAATGTACCCCTGAGAGTGACATGACTTCAACCGCAAAAAAGCGCAGGTGCAATCCCGAACCTGATTGCACCTGCGCAGCTTGTGTCGGCTTGCGCCGAAAACTATGCCGTGGGCCAGCCGAGCGACTGCATGCTGGTGAACGCCCCGCCATCCAACAAGCTGGTGAACCCCACACTTTGCATAATGTCGATCGCCACAGCCGAGCGGTTACCTGAACGGCAATAAACAAGGTAATCCGCATTTGGATCGAGCGTCGCAATCAAATTCTGGAAATTCGGGTCTTCCACACTAATGTTTAAAGCGCCCTCAACATGCCCAGAATTAAATTCTTCAGGTGTGCGGACATCAATCACAACAGTGCCTTGATTGTTTTCGGGTGATAACGGACTATCAGCTGAGTTTGAACTACAGGCGGAGAGCACTAGAGCTGCTGCGGCAATAACTACCGCAAAAAGATTTCGCGTTTTCATAATCACATAATACCCCAGGGGGTATGTCTAGTGCGAGTCTCCATAAACAATTTCTTGCATAATTTTCCGCGAGCGGCGGGTTAGTTTGCGGTAAGTGTCGGCCAATTCCGAACCATTTTCGTAATGAAGGACAAACGCCAATAACTTTAAATCATTTGGATTGCTCGGAACGCTGTCGCTTGCTTTCCCAGTTATCAAGAGATTGGCATTTCGAATTGCGCTTGCCAAATTCCAAGCCTCCAACAACTGCTGCTTGTCAGAAACTCCGATTAATCCAGCTTCTACTGCCGCCAGCAAGGTTGGTTCAGTAGAAACTGTTTTCAATCCGGGAACCCTCCAAGCGCGCTGCAACTGCAGAATTTGGGCACTCCATTCGACATCCGAAATGCCGCCTGGGCCTAATTTCACATGCAAATTTGGATCTGCCCCGCGAGGCAATCGCTCGGATTCAACTCTCGCTTTTATGCGCCTTATTTCACGCAGGGCAGACTCATCAATGCCATTTTCAGGGTAGCGAATTGAGTCAATTATGGAAATCAATTTGTTGCCCAAATCCGTGTTTCCACCAGCTACACGAGCCCGCAACAAAGCTTGGCTCTCCCAAGACAAAGACCAACGAGCGTAGTATTTTTGGTAAGAATCTAGACTTCTCGCAATCGCACCCTGCTTGCCTTCAGGACGTAAATCAAGATCCAATTCCAAGCCCGGATCAACGCCTGGCGCAAGTAGCAATTGCTGCAGGGTTGAAACCACGACCAACGCATCTGATGCAGCGTTTTCTGCTAGCGCCTCATAAACAAACATGGCATCAGCATCACTGGCAAAGTTGAGCTCTCGCCCACCCCATCGACCTAGCGCAATCACTGCAATATCCAACGAAGGTTGGGAACTGTTGAAATGATGTTTCATCACAGCTTCAAGGCTCGCAGCCACTGTGGCGTCCGTTAAATCAGATAAACCAAACGCAGTTTTTTCAAAGTCTCCAACATTCAGCAAACTTGCCGCTGATATTCGAATAAGTTCCCTGTGCCGAACAGTGCGAATAGCAGCAACCGCACTTGATGCAGAGTCTTGGCGATTCGCAACCGACTGCATCTCGTACAAAATCTCTTCGTATGTGCGTGGTTGGATGTCGCCTGTCTCGGCCAAAATTGCAACACCTTCGGGATTGCGCAGCAGCAGCTCGGTGAAATACCTACTAACCGAAAGTAGTTTTGCCATTCTTTCGGCGACTACAGACTCATCCCGCAAAAGCCGCAGATACCAAGGGGTTGCACCCAAGGCATCGCTGACTCGTTTAAACCCAAGTAAACCCAAATCTGGCGAAGGAGTTTCAGCCATCCACTGCAACATCACCGGCAACAAGGTTTTCTGAATCGCAGCTCGGCGTGAGACTCCTTGCGTCAAGCTCCCTAAGTGCCGCAAGGCAGTTTCTGGATCAACAAAACCTAGTGCCTGCAAACGGGCCCCAGCAGCATCCTGACTTAAACGGGCTTCACTCGCATCAAGCCGAGCCACAGAATTAAGCAGCGGTCGATAAAACAATTTTTCATGCAATCGACGTGCATCTTGTCGATGCTTTCGAAGTTCGCGTTCTAACTCCTTGGCGGGATCCGCCCGATAACCAATCGATCGACCAATCCTCCGAAGTTCTGTTTCGGATTCGGGAACCAAGTGAGTTCGCCGCATCTGAAAAATCTGAATGCGATGCTCGAGTGTGCGCTCGAACTTGTAAACGTTCGCCATGGTCGAAGCATCTTCACGACCCACATATCCCCAATTTGCAAGCGCCTCTAACGCCTGCAATGTGTTGGAACTACGCAGCATCACGTCTGTCCGACCATGTACCAACTGCAATAACTGGACTGCAAATTCCACATCCCGTAAACCACCAATGCCAAGTTTTAATTGGCGCTCTAGGTCTTTTGCTGGAATGTTGCTGATTACACGCTGGCGCATGCTTTGGACATCGGCCACAAAATTCGGCCGATTCGAAGCCTCCCATACGTAAGGTAAAACCGCCTCAACATATTGATTGCCAAGATCCGCATCGCCGGCGGCCGCTCTAGCTTTTAATAAAGCTTGGTATTCCCACGTCTCGGCCCACTTTTGATAGTAAGCCAGATGCCCTTCCAGGCTTCGTACCAAAGCACCAGCTTTACCTTCTGGCCGAAGATTTGGATCGACCTGCCAGATAGGTAATTCACCAGCAGGTTCTTCACAAATCTGCATCGAGCGCGCCGCTACTTTTGTTGCCTCGGATAAATAATCTTCGGCCGCTTCGGTAGCTGGTGCTGCAACAAAAATTACATCGACATCGCTGATGTAATTTAATTCTTGTCCCCCAGATTTACCCATTGCAATCACGGCTAACCGAGATTTTGGTTGACCAGAATTAATTCCCGCCCAAGCGATTGCGGTAGCAGCTTCAATCACTGCGTCTGCCAACCAACTGAGCTCAGCGGCAGTGGTTTCGAAATTGGCAGCGCCAGCTAGATCTCGAATTGCGATCCCAAGCAACTCGCGCCGATACAGAACCCGCATTTGATTGATAATTTCAATCGAATCATCTGGTGTAAGCCATCGACCGTTCTGCTCTTTTGCGTTCAAGCCATTCAGCAGAGCGCGTACTAATTCGGTGCGGCCACGCGGTCGATCCCACTCAGCCTCGTCTGACAGCATTTGTAATGCGGTCGGGTGTTTAGCAATAAAGTCTGCTAAAGCTGTCGAGGCTCCTGCGACTATTAAAAATCTGGCACGCACTCCGGCATCAGACGCCAAAACCTGAAGTTGCTGATGACTGACTGAACTCAAAAGATTGAATAACCCTAGAAGCGCCAAATTTGGATCGGCCGCGATTGCAAGTTCCTCGATAAATGCCGGTTGACTTTCAAAAGCTGGGTACTCACTCAGCCGCATTGCCATTCGGGCAGCATCGGTAACGCCAACTTTGGCCAACTGTGCCACCGTAGTGTTTAACCGAGCAGAATTCTCCGACATTGCGTTTTGAGGCTAGAGCACTGGCAAATGTTTAGCGAGCTCGAACGGTGTGACTTGTTGTTTGTATTCTTCCCATTCTGCCCGCTTGTTGCGTAGGAAGAAATCAAAAACGTGTTCGCCCAGTGTCTCAGCAACGAGCTCTGAGTTCTCCATCACGGTGATAGCTTGACTCAAGCTGGTGGGTAATTTTTTCAATCCCATGGCGGCGCGTTCAGCTGGCGTCAATGACCAAACATCATCTTCGGTTTCAGCTGGAAGTTCGTAACCCTGTTCAATTCCCTTGAGCCCAGCGGCTAGGAGCACTGAGAAGGCCAAGTATGGATTTACGGCACTGTCGAGTGAGCGGATTTCGACGCGAGTTGAATTGCCTTTACCTGGCTTGTACATCGGTACTCGTATCAACGCGGAGCGGTTGTTGTGGCCCCAAGAGATGTAATTCGGAGCTTCGCCACCGCCGGCTAGTCGCTTATAGGAATTAACCCATTGATTCAGTACTGCTGTGATTTCTGGAGCGTGATGCAAGAGACCAGCCACGAACGAACGACCAACTTTGGAAAGTTGGAACTCGGCACCAGGCTCATGGAAAGCATTCTTGTCACCTTCGAACAGCGATAGATGCGTGTGCATCCCTGACCCTGGGTATTGGGTAAATGGTTTTGGCATGAATGAGGCATATATCCCCTGCTGCAGTGCAACCTCTTTGATGACGGTACGGAATGTCATGATGTTGTCGGCAGTTGTTAAAGCATCTGCGTAGCGAAGATCAATCTCTTGCTGGCCAGGTGCACCTTCGTGATGGCTAAACTCAACACTGATTCCCATTGCTTCAAGCATTGTGATCGCACTGCGGCGAAAATCTTGACCTAAGCCGTGAGGCGAATGATCAAAGTACCCAACCGAATCGATAGGGACTGGTTGCTCGCCTGGTTTTGGTAATTCATTGAATAAAAAGAATTCAATTTCAGGGTGCGTATAAAAAGTAAAGCCCATATCAGCAGCGCGACTGAGCGTTCGCTTGAGGACAAAACGAGGATCTGCAAATGAAGGTGATCCGTCTGGCATCTTGATGTCGCAAAACATACGTGCCACTGGGTTGGTTTCACCGCGCCAAGGCAGCACCTGGAATGTTGAAGGATCTGGCATGGCGAGCATGTCGGATTCTTGAACCCGGGCGAACCCTTGGATTGCTGAGCCATCAAAACCTAGGCCTTCTTCAAAGGCTCCTTCTAGTTCGGCAGGAGCAATCGCTACAGATTTCAAAGTGCCAAGCACATCAGTGAACCAAAGCCGAACGAAGCGAATATCACGTTCTTCGATTGTGCGAAGCACGAATTCAGTTTGCTTATCCATACCGAACCTCCAATTAAGTAGGGATATCGTGCCTAACTCAAGTTACAAGCATGTATCCAACTACCCAATTCTGCCTTTCTCGTAGGCTTTCCACATGCCGCAACTAAGAATTGGTCTAGCCCAAATGAATGCCGTCGTTGGCGATATTGCAGGAAATCTGGAATCCGCCCTTAAATGGTGTGCTCAAGCTGCCGAATCTGGCTGCCACCTAGTAGTGCTGCCCGAAATGGTTTTAACGGGCTACCCAGTCGAAGATTTGGCGCTACGCAAGTCGTTTCAGTCCTTCAGTAAGTCCGCCGCCGAACAACTTGCACACAGGTTAAAAGCCCAAGGTCTTGGTGACTTAG
Organism: Actinomycetota bacterium; assembly: GCA_041170125.1. Lineage (GTDB taxonomy): Bacteria > Actinomycetota > Actinomycetes > S36-B12 > UBA5976 > JAFMIT01. The sequence goes on along the minus strand of JBEAZM010000086.1, from coordinate 660 downwards.
TGGTTGTGTTTGGGTATCTCGACTCGATTGCGGAAACTGCAAAACTTGGTGAGCCAATTGGCAAACCTTTAAATGCTGCGGCCGTGGCTTTCAACGGGGAAATACAAGCTCGTTACTTCAAGCATCATTTACCTAATTATGGAGTTTTCGACGAATACCGCTATTTCGTTCCTGGTACCGAATCGACAGCCATTCGGGTAGCGGGAATAAACATCGTGCTTTCAATCTGCGAAGACATCTGGCAAGAAGGTGGACCTGTTGCGCGAGTGGCAGGACAGGATGCCGGGTTGTTGCTGGTTTTAAATGGCTCACCATTTGAAGTGAACAAAGAAGATGAACGGTTTGCTCTCGTTAAAGCGCGAGCAATCGCCGCCAACACCTCAATCGCGTATGTGAATCTCGTAGGTGGCCAAGATGAACTGGTTTTTGATGGTGACTCTATGGTGGTCTCAAACACTGGTGAGCTTTTGAGTCGCGCTCCCATGTTTTCAGAGGGGCTGCTCGTTACTGATTTAGATCTGCCAAGCGCAGCACTTTCGGACACCTTGACTGACGGCACTCCAATCAAAGTTTTGAGTGAGTGGCCGGTTAGTCCGTATGCCCCCACAAAAGGTGTGATTGCCCAACGACCGAATGATGTCGAATTGCAATACCAGGCCG
>JBEAZM010000085.1:0-7884 GCA_041170125.1 Actinomycetota bacterium | reverse complement strand
TCCGGTGCCGCAAAATTCTCAACCGGCAACGCGTAAAAAGCACGGTATGCCAACGAATGGCCATCAACCAGCATCAGTCGAGTGTTAGGGCCAAGCGCAGGGGTGGCAGAAGTCATGTAGAGAACTTTAGGGTTAGCCCATGACCGAGAAAACTCCCAGCCAACTTGCTGAAGAAATTAACCAATTAGGACTTGGCGCTCTTGCCAACACCATGGGAATTAAACTCGTTGAAGCATCTGCCGAAATTGTGGTTGCGACGATGCCTGTCGCAGGAAACACTCAGCCATATGGGCTGCTCCATGGCGGAGCTAATGTGGTCCTCGCTGAAACGATTGGCTCGCTAGCTGGCAACCTCCATGCAGGCGAGCATCGGATTGCGGTTGGCGTTGATATCAGCGCAACCCATCTCAAATCAGCGACCTCAGGGATTGTCACTGCTACTTCAAAAGCGCTGCGCCTCGGCGGAACTGTCGCGGTATTCGAGATTGAGATTCGCGACGAATCTGGCGATCTGACATGCGTGAGTCGTCTAACATGTGCGCTTCGCGACAAGCCGAACAAAGCGAAAATCCGCCAGTGATTTAAATAAGTGGGGCTAACAGCCAGACAAGCACCGGAGCTACAAACAAGGCTGGGAGCAGGTTTCCAATTGCAATTGATTTGATGTTTAGCAACCTTAAGGAAATCCCCATCAACATCAAACCACCAACTGCAGACATTGCTGCGATCTGAGCATCATCCAAGATGTTTCCAAGCAACAAACCAATCCCCGTTAATGCTCCTTGATATACGCCCACTACGACTGCAGATAGTGCAACGCCCCAGCCAAAGGATGCAGCAAAAGCGATGGAAGCGAAAAAGTCGAGCACACTTTTAAGAACTAATTTGTCGATTCCTAAACCTAAAGCGTCATCGAATGCCCCGAGTATTGCAAGTGGGCCGATGCTGAAAAGCAAAGAAGCGGACACAAAGCCCAACACGAAATTGTTGTTGGAATCTTTGCTATACCGAGTTTGAATCGCCGTTCCTAAGTCTTCTAAACGCTCTTCAATTCGCAAGGCGTAGCCGATACCACCACCGACGAGAAGCGATGCCAGCACTAGCAATATTGGCGCGCTGGAACCTACTGCCGCAATTAGCTCCGGAGCGAAAACTGAGGCAGCCGAACTAATTGCACCCACACCTGTTACAAGGCCAAGCACATCGGTGATCAGAATCCGAAATTGCGCAGACAAAAGATTGCCAACCAGCACACCAAGCCCTGCACCTAGGGCGATCAAAACGACGTTTATTAAAGTGCCTAAACCAGTCATTCGGACTTGGTCGCATTCATCTGATCGATAACTCCCTGAGCAACAGCCTTCATGGAACTGCGATTATCCATGGCGGCCTTTTGAAGCCATCGGAAAGCAGCTGGCTCATCAAGATTAAGTTGGGTCTGGAGGATGCCTTTTGCTCGATCCACAACTTTACGAACCTCGAGTCGCTCGTTAACGTTTTCAACCTCGGTGGTGAGCGCTACTAGTTGGTCAAATCGAGCAATCGCAACCTCAATCGCTGGCAGCAAAGAAGTTGGCGCGATCGGTTTCACCAGGTATCCCATAGCACCCGCATCGGCTGCTCGCTCCACTAATTCGAGTTGTGAGTAAGCCGTCACCATCACTACGGGCGCCAATCGCTGTTCGGTAATCTTCGCTGCAGCAGTTACGCCATCAAGGATCGGCATAGCAACATCCATGAGTACTAAATCCGGCCGAAGTTTTTCAACCGCATCGATAGCGGATTGGCCATCGCCAACAGCCGCCGCTACCTCATAACCAGCTTCCTCAAGCAAGCTCATCAGGTCCAAGCGGATGAGTGCTTCATCTTCAGCAATCACAACACGTCGTTTTGTAGCCACGTGCAAACCTTATTGGAGTTGTTGGTACAGTACGCCCGTCTTTTGGACAAACAACAGCCCTGGTGGCGGAACTGGCAGACGCGGCGGACTCAAAATCCGTTGTCGAAAGACGTGAGGGTTCGAGTCCCTCCTAGGGCACAAAAAAGGGCCTGAGCATTGCTCAGGCCCTTTGTGATTTTAGAAATATCAGTCGAGGTTGATTCGGCTCTTTATGCTAGAAATTCGCGACAAGAGACCGTTTAGGAAATTGGGCGAGTCATCTGTTGAAATATCAGATGCCAGCGAAACAATCTCATCGATAGCAACTACACCAGGAACCGAGTCTGAATACAACAACTCAAAACACCCAATTCGCGCAAGTGTCCGATCAACCGCGGGCATCCGATCAAGCGGCCACTCTTTTGAGTAAGTTTCGATGGTCTCATCAATCACTGCCTGATGCTCAACCACACCACGGACCAAAACCGCTACATACTCGTTCAAAGGGTCTTGCGCAGCCGTGCGTTGAAGTACTTCGAGTGGACTTGATTCCCGTTGATCCGCCTCAAACAAAATATCTAGAGCTCGTTTTCGAGCCCTGGTTCTAGCAGCCACGACTAGTCGTTAATGCGGCCGAGGTAGGAACCATCACGGGTATCCACCTTGACTTTGGTGCCAGTTTCGATGAACAGCGGAACCTGAATCTCGTAGCCGGTTTCAAGTCGTGCTGGCTTGGTGCCACCGCTTGAGCGATCACCTTGTAGGCCAGGCTCGGTGTACTCAATCGTGAGTTCAACGTTGGCAGGTAGTTCAACATAAAGTGGGTTACCTTCAAACAAGGCAACTGTGGCTGACTGGTTTTCCAGCATGAAGTTAGCCGCGTCACCAACAGTTTTTTCGTTGATGGTGAATTGGTCGTAGGACTGAGTGTCCATGAAAACGAAACCATCGCCATCGTGATACAGGTAGGTCATGTCTCGCTTATCAACACTAGCGGTTTCGACTTTAACGCCGGCGTTAAAGGTTTTCTCAACCACTTTGCCACTCAAAACGTGCTTGAGTTTGGTTCGGACGAAAGCTGGGCCCTTACCTGGTTTTACGTGTTGGAATTCGATGATTGTCCAAAGCGCGTTTTCGAGGTTGAGGACAAGGCCATTCTTGAAGTCGTTAGTGGAAGCCACGATTTACTCCTGTTTTGCGGGTTCAGAGTTCCTGAAGTTCCCGGGTTACGGTGGTCAGATTCTTATGCCCGGTTTCCGTGATCAAAAGTGTGTCTTCAATCCGAACCCCGCCACGATTTGCTAGGTAGACCCCAGGCTCGACCGTGATGAGCATTTGCGGGCGGAGAATACCGTCTTTTCGACCCAAGAAAGGCAGCTCGTGGATTTCTAGACCAACCCCGTGCCCGGTTGGATGCAGGAAAAACTCACCATATCCGGCAGTGGTAATTGAATCGCGAGCAATAGTGTCCAGATCAAAAACATCGACGCCAGCAATCGCAGCTGCTCGGGTTTTAGCCGCAGCCTCAGCCACTACTGAGTAAATCTCGCGTTGCCAATCTGCAGCCCTGCCAACCACGACAGTTCGCGTTAAATCGGCGTGATAACCGGCAAAACGTGCACCGCAATCAATCTTAAGAAAATCACCGTTTGTTATCGGACGTTTGGTCGGCTGATGATGCGGTATCGCGCTGTTTGGCCCAGACGCAACGATTGAGTCGAAAGCCCGATTTTCAGCGCCCAGCTTAAGAAATTCATGTTCAAGATCAGCCGCAATTTCAATCTCACTACGACCAATCAAGTTGCCCGCAAAGATGTTTTCCAGCGCAATCGAAGTGATCTCACATGCTCTGGCCAGGGCATCCACTTCCGACTGATCCTTAACGGCCCGTAGTTGTTCAACAACAGCTCGTGTCGGAATCCATTTTTCATCGCCAAAAAATTCCAAGTAATCACTTGCAGAAACATGCTCTGCCTCAAAAGCTACCGAAGAAAGATCGGTGGCTTTGTTGACTGCGGCACTAAGCACATTCCGCTCAATCGAAAGTTCGTCGAAAACTGCTTCTTGTTCGGCTTGGGTAATGTATCGACCGTCTGTGAATAGAGTGACGCTATGTCGGGTCACCAATACCGAACCATTACTGCCACTAAAGCCCGTCAAATATCGAACCGTCGGAAAGTGAATGGATACGAACCCGTCCACGTCCGGAAGTGCTGCCCGTAATCGTTCGATTCGATCTGCAAAACTCACTGAGTCTTTATCATTTCTGCAATCGCTTCGAGTGCCAGCACGTATGAATTCGCTCCAAATCCTGCAATCGTGCCATCAACCACATCGCTCACAACGCTGTTGCGACGAAACGATTCCCGTTTGTGTGGATTACTTAAATGTATTTCAATCATTGGTGCGGTGTGTTGGGCGCAAGCGTCACGTAAACCGTACGAGTAATGTGTAAATGCAGCTGGGTTGATTATCACTGGCAGGTTCTCAATTACGGCCTGTTGAACCGCAGCGACCAAAACAGCCTCATCATTCGATTGCACAAACTCGCAAACTAGGTTGAGGGCTCCAGCTTTGGTCTCGCAGATTGCCTGGATTTCAGCGAGATTTAGTGAACCGTAAACCTCAGGCTCGCGAGTTCCCAACATGTTCAAGTTAGGGCCGTTCAAAATCAGAACTTTTTGCATATTTAGTTCCTCGCAATCCGTTGAAATGCCTTGGCTAGCAATTCGACATCAGGCGCCGTGAGAATCTCAGGCGACTGTAAGTCATTCAAAATTACAAATCGCATTTGATTGCCACGAGCCTTTTTGTCGATTGCCATCGCAGCTAGAAGCTCTGGCCAAGCACTCGAAGCGTAACTGTTAGGAAGTCGCAAGTGGTTAATTAATTCATGGTGTTTATCGATAGCCGCTTGCGATAACCGGCCAGCTAAACCGGCAAGTTCAGCCACAAACAGCATGCCAACACTGATGGCTTCGCCATGACGAACACCGTACTTTTCGAACTTTTCAATCGCATGACCCAAAGTATGGCCGTAGTTCAAGATCTCTCGTCCTAGCCCGCCCGGTTGGGATTCAGTGAAGTCAGCCGCGACCACATTGGCTTTTACTTGAATAGCTTTTGCGGCTGCTGCAACCAGATTGGGGTCGCGAGGATTGAGATTCTCAACATCCAGTTCTTTTAACAACTCCAAAATTGAAGCATCTGAAATAAATCCACACTTCACAATTTCTGCTAAACCTTGCTGGATTTCAGGCAATGGCAAGCTATCCAAAAAATTTAAGTCGCATAGAACTGCAGTTGGGTGATAGAAAGCTCCTACAAGATTTTTGCCGGCGGCTGTGTTGATTCCTGTCTTGCCACCTACAGCAGCATCAACCATCGCCAGAAGCGTGGTTGGGATGTGAATGATGCGGCATCCTCGCAGCCAGGTTGCCGCGACAAATCCTGCTAAGTCGGTCGTGGAACCGCCACCTAAGGAAACAATCAAATCGCTTCGCGTGAAACCCTGCTCCCCCAGTATGTTCCAGCACCGAGTCAATACGTCCGCAGATTTCGCAGCTTCCGCATCTGGGAGTTCAATCAGAGTCACAGATTGTGGAAGTTCATGCTTGAGCCGGACAGCAACGCTTGAAAGTGCCGGAGCATGTAGGACAGCGATTCTTTCAACTGACTCGGGAATCAAATCAGTAAGTTGAGATGAAACACCAGAGCCAATGAGCACTTTGTACGGCTGGTCAACAAGCACTGAAATTTCAGTTTGCATTCAGCACCTCGAGAATTTTTTCTACTGATGTTGATGGACTGCTATTGCTCGTGTCAATACGCCATTTGGCGACAGCTGCATACACCGGCGCACGTTCTTCCATGAGCTTTCGCATGGTTGCCCGTGGATTGACTTGGAGCATGGGACGTGCGGAGTTGAATCCAGTTCTGTGTAACGCATTCACTAAGTCGACATCAAGCCAGACGACTGGCGCATCAATCAAAAGTTCCTGAACCGCAGGTGTCATCACAGCCCCACCGCCGAGCGAAAGCACACCATCGTGCTCACTTAATGCTCGACTAACAGCTGCAACTTCTAACTCGCGAAAATGGCTTTCGCCATCTGTAACGAAAATATCCGAAATGCTTTTACCTTGGTTGGATTCGATATCTTGATCAGTGTCTCGAAACTCAACGCCTAGCCTGCGGGCGAGTTGTCTGCCGATGGTTGATTTGCCAGCGCCAGGCGCACCAATCAAAACTGCAATCGGACTCATTTCACCTTCAAGTTTTCCAGATAAGACTCGTAGTTTCTTCGAGTTTCATTCACTGAATCGCCACCGAACTTCTCTAAAACTGCGTCGGCAAGTACGAGGGCGACCATGGCCTCGGCGATAACACCAAGGGCAGGAACCGCACACACATCGCTGCGCTGATTGAAAGCTTTCGCAGGTTCCATAGTTGCGGTATCAATCGTGGCCAAGGCTTTAGGAACAGTCGCAATCGGCTTCATGCCACAGCGAACCCGCAACAACTCTCCAGTCGACATACCGCCCTCGGTGCCGCCGGCACGACCGGTTGCCCGCTTAACCCCAGCGTCAGTGTTCAAGATTTCGTCATGAGCTTGGGAGCCACGCAAAGCGGTCAAGTCGAGACCATCGCCGACCTCAACCACTTTGACTGCTTGAATGCCCATAAGCGCACCAGCCAATCGAGAGTCCAATCGCCGATCCCAATGCACGTGGCTACCGAGACCTGGCGGCAAGTTATAAGCAAGAACTTCGACAACTCCACCTAAAGTATCGCCGGCGCTGTGTGCCGCCTCAATCTCCGCCTGCATAGCAGCGCTAGATTCAGAATTAAAGGCACGAACTGGATCAGCATCGATTGCTGGAAGGTCGGCAGGGGTTGGGATGTCATTAGCGTTTGCGTCCGCTCCGCCAATTCGAACGACATGCGAAAGAACTTCAACACCTAAAGCATCTATTAAAAAAGCTTTGGCAACCGCACCAAGTGCTACTCGGGCAGCTGTTTCGCGGGCGCTCGCTCGCTCCAGAATTGGTCGAGCGTCGTCGACGTCATACTTTTGCATACCGACTAGATCAGCATGACCAGGCCGTGGGCGGGTCAATGGCGCGTTGCGGGACAACCCTTCCAACTCGGACTCGTCGACAGGGTTGGCGCTCATGACAACTTCCCATTTTGGCCACTCGCTGTTCGCCACAATCACTGCAACTGGTCCACCCATAGTTTTGCCGTGACGCACTCCACCAGTGATGTTGACCACGTCCTGCTCAAATTTCATACGGGCGCCGCGGCCGTAGCCAAGCCGACGTCTTGCCAATTGAGCCTGGACATCGGCCTCAGTGATTGATACACCTTGGGGCAGCCCCTCTAAAATCGCAGTTAAAGAAGGACCATGGGATTCACCTGCAGTAAGCCATCGCAACATGGGGTGAATTCTCCCACGACTATCGCCACAAGTGCCGCTGTAAGCCATGGACCAAAGCGAATATTCCGATTATTGAGATGGAGCAACCCCCAAATCCCCGCTAACACGTACGCCAACGTTAACCAGGTCCAAATTTGATTAAGACCAGCAGCAAGCAAGCCCAGACCGAAAATCAGTTTCAGATCGCCAGCACCCAACCCAACTTTCGGTAGCAGAACTAAAGCTAAATGCCCCAAAACAACCAGCACGTAACTCAGAAAATCAACTTCCAGACTTGAGGTTGCAATCCATCCCAGCGCTGAAAGAAAGATAAACAAATTCAATTTATTCGGCAGCAAGCCTGTCTTTGCATCAATCCAACTAGCCCGAATAGCGAGCCCAAGTGTTAGTAACAAGAAAATTGTGGACATCACCAAAACATAAGTCTGGTGGCGAAGAACTTTGTTCGATTTCCCCAGCCGACTAGTTCGAAATCGCTAGTCGAATCTCGCGCAGTAACTGATTCTCATCCTGGATTTCTACCTGAGTCATTAACTGCAATTGCCGGATGGCTTGATGAACTAAC
>JBEAZM010000084.1:0-4156 GCA_041170125.1 Actinomycetota bacterium | reverse complement strand
GGTTAATGAAAATGAGGATAGTGTCGCTCTTGTTCAAGTTTGCGGTGAGCTTGCGCAATGCCTGACTCATGAGTCGTGCTTGCAAGCCCATGTGGCTGTCGCCCATTTCGCCTTCGATTTCTGCGCGTGGCACCAGTGCAGCTACTGAGTCAATAACAATGAGTGAAATCGCGCCTGAGCGAATCAACATGTCAGTAATTTCGAGAGCTTGTTCGCCGGTGTCTGGCTGGCTAACAAGCAAGCTATCAATATCGACCCCAAGAGCTTTTGCGTATTCAGGATCGAGTGCGTGCTCGGCATCAATAAATGCACAAATTCCACCCTGAGCCTGCGCGTTAGCAATCGCATGCAGTGCAACCGTGGTTTTTCCTGAAGACTCTGGTCCGTAGATTTCCACAACTCGGCCCTTCGGCAAGCCGCCGATTCCAAGCGCGATATCTAAAGCGATGGAGCCGGTTGGGATTGCTTCAATTCCGGCCTTGTCATCGGTTCCAAGTCGCATTACTGACCCTTTACCGAACTGACGTTCGATTTGGGCTAGAGCGGCATCGAGTGCTTTATCGCGATCATTTCCTGGGGTGGCTGCAGCCATTTCGACTCCTTATAGGTTGGTGAACCAAACTCTAGGGAGGAGGTATGACAACAATTTCTCGACCCGAATGAGTGTGGAACAACTCACGGGTGTGGACAATACCCGAACATCTGTTCGATTGCAGATTTTCCTTGGGCGTGTCGAAATATTCAAAAATTACCGGTCTCGGGCTGGTAATCCTTCGTGTTTCCAGACTGCCCGCCAGACTTCAACGGTTTCGATGCCCTCAGCCAAAGCTGCTTTTACTGTTCTGCCGTCAAGTTCCGCTAAAACCGTATCGCTAGCCCATGAATGGGCATAACTAGCACCGAAGTGTTCTTCCATTCGCTGCCAAAAATCAGTCAACTTCATAGTCGAGCGTCGAGCCTTAGTCCGGCCGCGACAATTTCGGCGCCAGCTTGACGGCTGGCCGCATCACCCGGATCCCACATCCAACTAGTAAGCCACCGAACTAGCGTTTCAATCGTAACTAAATCTGAACTCAAATTAAGTTCCAAAAGTCGGTTCGCCAAAGGTTCGGAAATTCGTTCCGGCATGGAGATAATTTGGTGATGAATCCGAACTAAAAACTCGGGATCAACTTTTCGAATTCCGTTAATTGCTTCATGCTCAGCAATGTAAGTCGCCAGCTCAAACATCAGTTTTTCTGCCGTCGACGCCATTAGTAGGGGTTTGATTTGCGCCAATTCGGCTTCCCAAACGATTTCTGCTAAGTCTTTTTCGGATCTGATGTGGTTGTGGATTGTGGCTCGAGAAATGCCGCTGGTTTTTGCAAGTGCTGTGAGATTTAAACCTTTTGCACCGCGCAGAGCAACATTCTTAGTGATCGCGGCGGCTAATGAACTGCGCGTGCGCTGAATCCGTGCATTCATGCTTAAGCAGCAATTTCGTCAGCTTTTGCTTGACGTTCTTTAAGTTCTTGCCAGGCCATGAAACTTGCAGCGTTGTTAATGATCAGGCTGACATTAACTCCCAATGCGAGTGCGATTGCGGACAACAGTTCGCTGGAGATTTCTTTCTGGCCGCGTTCAACTTCAGAGAGGTAACCGACCGCAACTTGGGCAGTGCTTGAGACTTCCCGAAGTGAACGATTTTGTTCAATTCGAATGTCCCGCAGTTGCTTGCCGATTGCAACACGTAAAAGCATGGCTACCTCCTTCGGCGCCGAAATCTACTCGGGTTTTAGCCATTTGTCTGACTAAATGTAAAAAAACTATAAATCTGGTCGCTCTAAGTCCGAAACGCTGAGCAACCAATCAATCGCCAGACCCAGCATTGCGATGCAGGTTTGGACCCGAATTTCATCCCGCGAGCCACTGAATTGCAGGCTAACGGAACGAGTCTGACCTGCGGTCCAAATTGCAATGTGCACTTCACCTGGTTCATGACGCCCAGACTTGGCAGGCCCTGCCACGCCGGTACAGGCGAGCGAAAAATCACTGGCCATTAGTCTTGCAACACCGCTCGCCATCCCTATCGCAACATCTGCAGTTACAACGTCGGCTAGCCAACGAGCATCGATTTCTAAAACTTGATGTTTGATTTCTGGCGTGTAGGCAACCACCCCGCCGTTAAATACCTGAGATGCGCCGGGCACAGAAGTTATGAGTTCAGCCAGCATGCCACCCGTCAACGATTCGGCACACGCTAACCGCTTTCCACTGTAATCAGCCAAAGCCACTACTGCCCGTGCAAATTCGTATTCGGAAGGGTTTAAAGACTTATCGGAGACAATTTCTAGAGCGGCTTGGGCTGTGGCTTTTTTTGCAGCTAGTGCCATGTCCTGTGGATCAGTCATCAGCCAACTCTTTTTTGCCAGCTAGCTCTTGCTTCATTTGGCGAAGGTAATTCCAACCAGTTTGCACTGTTACAAACACTGTGTACCAAAGCAAAACACTTAGACCCCACCAGATGATTGTTGGGAAATATCCCGGCGTCACAATCAACAGGGAAATCACAACGATTTGCAGTGTTGTTTTTAGTTTGCCACCTTGATCTGCCGCTTGCACCATGCGATCGCGGAACCACAATCTAAGCACGGTGATACCAACCTCGCGCACAAGCACCAAAACCGTAGCCACCACCGGAATAACTCCAGCAATCGTCAAACTGATCCAGGCGACTCCGGTTAGTGCTTTATCCGCTATTGGATCTGCCAGTTTTCCAAAATCTGTAATCAGACCCGACTTGCGCGCCCACCAACCATCGAGCAGATCAGTGAGTGCAGCTAGTAAAAAAATAATTAAGACAAGCCATGGGTTCCAGCCGGAATCAAACCCAACTGCCAAGATGGGGACAACTAAAAGTCGAATGAATGTGAGCAAATTAGGCCCATTCAGATTCGCTCGACTCAGCATATTTCTGCCACCAAGTCGGCACCCTCACTTGCAACAATTCGAACGCGACGAATGTCGCCAATCTGCAAACCCGCTGTAGCCCGCAGACTGGTTGTGCCATCCACATCTGGTCCTTGCCAGATTGTGCGGCCTTCAATTGTTTCTCCCACCGATTCGACCATGAACTCGGTTTCACTGCCGATTCGGTCCTCAGCCCGTTGTGCAACCATTTCGTCAACCAACGAGGTGAGGTATTCGACTCGGCGATTAATTTCAGCCTGTGGCAATTTGTCGCTAAAAGTCTCAGCTTCCGTGTCGCCTTCATCGCTGTAGCCGAATACACCTACCGCGTCTAGATTGGCATTCGACACAAAATCACAAAGCTCATCAAAGTCAGCTTCGCTCTCCCCCGGAAAACCGGCAATCAAATTACTTCGAATTGAGGCATCAGGACTGGCGTTACGAATCTGATTTATTAATTCCAAGAATTCGTTCGAACCACCAAAACGTCGCATTTTTCGTAACACCGAGGATGAGGCGTGCTGGAATGACATATCAAAATATGGCAGAACTCCAGGTGTCTCAGTGAGAGCAGTGATGAGGCCAGGTCGCATTTCAGCGGGTTGTAGGTAAGACAACCGAATCCACTGCAAACCTGGGATGACACTCAAAGCCGGCAGCAATGCTTCTAGCAACCGCATGTCTCCAAGATCTTTGCCATAGCTGGTTGAGTTCTCACTCACCAACATGACTTCTTTAACTCCACGCTCAGCTAACCAAGCCGCCTCAGCAATGATGTCGGTTGGTCGACGAGAAATGAAGGCGCCACGAAAACGTGGGATGGCACAAAAACTACAACGGCGATCGCAACCGCTGGCAATCTTCAACGGCGCAAACGGCCGCGAATCCAAACGTACTCGCAGAACTTCAGACTCTGCTGACTTCATAGCATCAGCGCGATCAATTGGTGATTTGGCAACTAATTTTCGCCGGTCAATCGGCGTGTGGCTTTCGGGGCGGACTCCTTGGACGATGGCTTGAAGTTGTGCTCCAATGTCGGCATACGAATCAAAACCAAGGACAGCATCTGCCTCAGTGAGTGATTCAGCTAGTTCAGTACCGTAGCGCTCGGCCATGCATCCAACCGCAACGACCGCTTTGGCTTTAGCCGTTTCTTTTAAGTCCGAAGCAGCAACGATTGCGTCGATGGAATCTTTTTTGGCTGCAT
>JBEAZM010000083.1:0-2784 GCA_041170125.1 Actinomycetota bacterium | reverse complement strand
GTCAAGGGCATCGTGGAAGAGATTGACGCCTCCAAATACTCCGCCGCATTAGCTGAAGTACTGGACCAACTCACCGAGTCTGGTTTTGAACTATCCGCTATCGCAGCTGTCGGCCATCGAGTGGTTCATGGCGGGGCACTATTTAGCAAGCCAACCTTGGTCAATGCCGAAGTGATTGCGGGAATCAAATCACTCGTGCCACTCGCTCCATTGCACAACCCCGCAAACTTGCTTGGGATTGAGGCCTTGGCCGAACTTTTGCCAGACACTCCACAGGTTGCAGTTTTTGACACTGCATTTCACACTTCAATCCCCGACTTTGCGTCCACGTATGCAATCCCGCGCGAAGTGACAGCTGAATTTGGTATTCGCCGTTACGGTTTCCATGGCACTAGCCATCAGTATGTGACAAAACAGACTGCAAAGTTTTTAGGTCAGTCGGTCGAGGAAACGAACATCATCATTTGCCATATAGGCAACGGTGGTTCAGTGACTGCCGTGCGAAACGGTAAAAGTGTTGACACCTCAATGGGATTAACCCCACTCGAAGGTCTAGTTATGGGTACGCGCTCGGGCGATATCGATCCAGGTGTGTTGTTCCATTTAGCGCGAGTCGCGGAATACTCGATTGCAGATTTAGACAAGTTGCTAAATCGAGAAAGTGGAATGCTCGGCCTCTCGGGAATGAGTGACATGCGTGAAGTCTGGGCTGCGGTTGCTGCTGGTGATGCGTCTGCGAAAGCTGCGATTGAGATTTACAACTATCGGATTCAAAAGTATGTAAGCGCATACCTCGGCGTAGTTCCGAATGTGCAAGCTGTGGTCTTCACAGCCGGCGTTGGGGAAAATGATGAAGGTGTTAGAGCTGGTGCGCTAAAGCCTTTAGCCCATCTCGGTATCGAACTTGATTCCGAGTTGAACCATGCGCGTTCCCGGCAGGACCGAGTCATCTCAACCCCAACATCGAAAATCAAAGTGTTAGTGATTGCGACGAACGAAGAGCTTGAAATCGCGGAACAAACAGCTGCTCTACTTTAAGTTGAAACATAAAAGCCAAAAGTCCCTTATCAATCAGGGGATACGGGTGTAGCCTCACAAGTGAATCCAGCCGATATGGCTTCGATTCACAATCGAATAGAGGTGAGTTTTATGTTCAAAAAACTAGCCCTCACGTTGGTGGCAACTCTGCTGATTGCGGGATGTTCAAACTCCGCAACCCCAAGTCCCACAAACACGAGTCCGAGTCCAACGCCCAGCATCACTGTCCCTGAGGATCTAAAAGATGTGGTGCTCTATTTCGTAGCTGACACCCCTAAAGGATTTCGGCTCTTTAGCGAGGTCCAACAACTGCCCGTGAGTTCTGACTTGGAGTTAGTTATCACCGGTCTAGTAACGGGCGCGCTGCAGCCGGTCGATCCTGATTACTCCAATCTCTGGGGTGTCGAATCGGCTGTCAATTCCGTGGCAGTCACGACTGACTTAATCACCATTGATTTGGCTGCGGTTGATTTGAATGTTGGCTCTGAAGCTGAATCCCGTGCAATCGGTCAGGTTGTTTGGACTGCCACCGAAATTGCGGGTGATTTGCCAGTTCGCTTTCTACTCAATGGCGCAGAAGTCGAGACACTTGCTGGCCATGTTGATACCAGCGAAGCGATCGAGCGTGGCGAAACCTACGTTGAGCTCAGCGACGTCCAACTTGTTGCGCCAGAATCTGGTGCGACAGTTACCAGTCCTGTGACTGCGAGCGGATTTGCGTGCACATTCGAAGCAAATGTTGCCTGGCAACTTGTCCGGGATGGTTCAGTCATTGACCAAGGTTCAACTTTGGCTGCTGAGGCTTGCCCAACGCGTTCAAGTTTCGCAGTTGAGCTTGGCGAACTTGAGTCTGGTATTTACACCTTGAAAGTCATGGAGTACTCGGCCAAAGACGGCAAACTCAGTTCGATGGATACTAAAACCTTTATGGTTGAGTAATTCTGACAACTACCGAATTCGGCAAGCATCGGAATGCATTAAAACCTATGCTTGCCGCATTCGGAGAGGTATTTAATGTCCCAAAAACAAGTTGCGCGGTATCTGTTTGGTGGCGGGGTGCTTGGTGTTTCCGCGACCGTAGTTTTTGGTGCGAGTGCACTGTTCCCTGATCCTGCAGACGCAAAAGCTCTTGAAGATTTATCAGCAATCACCCCTGATTCATCGACCGTAGAAACTTTTAAAGGTTCCGTGGAAGAGGCTGACGTCTGGGGATATGTGCAGGTGCAAATCCAGGTTGAAGATTCTGCAATCACTGGGATAAAGCTCTTAAAGTTCCCAAACCAGTCTGGCGAATCTGCCGAGATAAACGCTGGTGCTCTGCCTGATCTAGTGGCTGCTGCGTTGCAATCACAGTCTGCAGATATCGCTGGTGTCAGCGGGGCCACCTACACATCCACAGCATTCAAAAATTCCCTACAAGCAGCGTTGATGGAGGCTGGTTTATGAGCAAGGCAATTGTGGTTCCCTCAGAGCGTGGTGATTGGCGTCGGAAATTCCACATTGAATTGATTTGGGGCACGGCAGTAAACATCGACATTCGGGGTGAAGAGATTTCGAGCGATGCTGATGCTGCTATCAACGATGCGGTTGCGCTCATGAAGTCGGTGGATGGTTGGTTCTCCACATTTAAAGCCGACTCGGATGTTTCAGCATTGCGCAATGGCTTGCGAACTGAAACTGAAATGCCTGAGGTTGTGCAGGCGGTAATACACAACTGCCGCTTGCTAAAAGAATCAACCGCTGGCG
>JBEAZM010000082.1:0-8093 GCA_041170125.1 Actinomycetota bacterium | reverse complement strand
CCCCACAACGAAACCTCGACCGGTGTTGCGGTTGAGATTCGTCGGCCAGCGGGTATCGATGAAGATGCTTTGTTTGTCATCGATGCGACTTCTGGTGCTGGCGGATTGCCAGTAGACATTTCAGAAACCGATGTTTACTACTTTGCGCCACAAAAGAGCTTCGGTTCAGATGGTGGTTTGTGGATTGCAATCATGTCGCCACGAGCACTCGATCGGGCAAAAGAAATCAAAGAATCTGGCCGTTACATACCAGCATTCTTGGATCTCGTAACTGCCATCGACAACTCAGTACTCGAGCAGACTTACAACACCCCAGCCCTCGCAACCATCATCATGATGGCTGAACAAGTTGATTGGTTCAACGCAAACGGTGGTCTGGAATGGTGTGTTGCACGAACCCATCAGTCCTCCAGCGCGCTCTACTCTTGGGCTGAATCGGCTAGCTATGCCGAACCATTCGTCACCGATCCAGCGCTACGCAGTCAGGTGATTGGCACCATCGATTTTGATGACGCAATCGATGCGACCATCATCGCCAAAGTTCTCCGCGCCAACGGGATTGTCGACACTGAGCCTTACCGCAAACTAGGTCGCAACCAATTGCGTATCGCCATGTTCCCAGCAATCGATCCAGCTGATGTTGTGAAACTAACTCAAGCCATCGACTGGGTTGTGAATCAACTTAAGTGACAGCTTCAAAAAGCTGGCGGAACCGGCAAACCAAAATCACTTATATAAGCTTCGGCACTTTCGGCTGGTATTTATATGCGCTCGGTCCATCGATGGATTTTCTGCGCACCGAACAAGGCACAACCGCTTTTATCATGTCTTTGCACATGGCAGCGGTCGCACTCGGCTCGATTTTCGGTGGGGTTTTAACAAGCTACTTGTCAGCCCGGATTGGCCGCGGCCAAACTCTGCAGTTGTCGGGCTTTGCTATGGCAGCCTCATTATTGTTAATCGTGCTCGGATCGAGCCCTGCAGTCACTTTGGCTGG
Source organism: Actinomycetota bacterium (assembly GCA_041170125.1). Lineage (GTDB taxonomy): Bacteria > Actinomycetota > Actinomycetes > S36-B12 > UBA5976 > JAFMIT01. The sequence goes on along the minus strand of JBEAZM010000082.1, from coordinate 7,096 downwards.
AGCACTCGCAATGGGCGTTGTGTCGACTAGCACGGTTGCACTGACCAACTCTTACCTAACTTTCGCTCACGGTGCAGGCGCACCAAAAGCCATTGCTGAGGCAAACCTTGCTGCAGCAGTCGCGGGTTTAGTTTCGCCACTCGTGGTTGGAGTCGCTGTTGGAATTGGTTGGGGATGGCGAGTTGGCTTAATCGCGGCTGCTGCAAGTTTTGCCATCACGGAACTATTTCGCGGTGATCTGAACAAGTACAACGAACCTGCAAAAGAGATCGCCCAAAAAGTCAAAGTGAAATTGTCACGTCGTTACTGGTGGATGTGGGCATTGCTTTTCACAACCGCTGGTGCCGAGTTCAGTGTTGCCTTGTGGAACACCACGCTTCTGCGGGAACGCGGTGGCCTGGGTGATGCAGCTGCCGCAGCTGGCCTTGCAACCTTTACTGGCGGCATGGCTGTTGGACGTTTGCTCCTGGCTCGCTTTGCCGACCGATTCGACCCTGAAAAGATTTTAGTTTTTTCATTTGTTTTGCCACTGATTAGCTTTTGGGGAATCTGGGCTTTGCCAGTCGCATCGGTAATGTTGATTTCGCTGGTGCTTTTTGGAATCGGTGTAGGGATGCACTGGCCACTAGGTATCGCCCGCGTGGTTCGAGCTGGTGGCAAGCACCCGGATGTGGCAAGTAGCCGAACTGCATATGCGACAGGTGCCGCTGGCATGGTTCTGCCAGTTGTGTTGGGGTCACTCTCCGACTCATTCGGCGTGCACACGGCGTTTTTGATTGTTCCTGCGGTGCTTGCGGTCGGACTGGCGCTGATTCTGCTAACGCCAAAAGCTGAATCCGAAGTTGCGAGCTAAATCTCTAACCGCTGAAAAATGCGGAAACGAAAATAGATCCAACCAACCCAAATAACACTAACAAGGTAACTGCTCGACGAAACTTTAAGCTCATGTGTGAATCTTCCCACGAAAAAGGCCGCCCGAAAATTCGGGCGGCCTTTTTATTTGGACTTAGCCAAGACCTAGCAGGCTCTTGATTGGTGAACTCGCGAAGTAGATCGCAAATGCACCTGCAGTCGCCCATAGCAATGGGTGAATGTCCTTCGCCCGGCCAGTTGCGACCTTCAACAACACGTGAGTCACGAAACCAGCACCGATACCTACTGCGATTGAGTAGGTAAATGGCATCAAAACAATTGTTAAGAACGCTGGGAAAGCGATTGTTACATCGGTCCATTCGATGTCTTTAACCTGCGACATCATCAAGAAGCCAACGATTACGAGAGCTGGCGTAGCAGCTTCGTAAGGCACGAGTGCAACTAGCGGTGACAAGAAGATCGTCAGCAAGAATGCAACACCAGTCACGATTGAAGCCAAACCAGTTCGGGCACCTTCGCCAACACCCGAAGCTGACTCGATGTAGGAAGTGTTGGAGGAAACGCCAGCAGCGCCACCAGCAACGGCTGCAACCGAGTCAATCAGCAAAATCTTGTCAGCGTTAGGTACGTCACCTTCGGCATCGAGCAAACCAGCTTCAGCACCAATAGCAGTCATGGTTCCCATGGTGTCGAAGAAGTCAGTGATTAAAAGGGTGAACACCAAAAGCGCAGCGGTCACGACACCTGCGGCAGCGAAACCACCGAAAAGATCGATCTGGCCGAGGCTGGCAAACGATGGGGTGGCGATGATGCTTTCAGGCAAAGTTGGTACGTTCAAAGACCAACCAACTGGGTTAGATTCTTCTGGCGAAATGAAGGCTGGGCCAATCTTGTAAACCGACTCAACGACGATTGCCAAAATTGTGGTTGCTACAACACCGATCAAGATGGCACCTTTAACACCACGTGCAAATAGGAAAGCGATTAGCAACAAACCAACAATGAAGACCAGAACTGGCCAACCTTGTAGTTCGTTGTTGTTGCCGAGCATGACAGGTACTGGACCAGCACCGGTGCGACGTACAAAGCCAGCATCAACCAAACCGATGATGGTGATGAAAAGGCCGATACCAACCGAGATTGCTGTCTTCAGCTGGGTGGGCACTGCATGGAAAACTGCCACGCGGAAACCAGTCAAAACCAATGCGGTGATGATCAAACCTTCGAGCACAACCAAGCCCATGACCTGTTCCCAGGACATGTAGCGAGCCGCGATTGAGGCTACGAAAGAGTTGATGCCAAGACCGGTTGCAAGTGCAAGTGGGAACTTAGCAACCGCGCCCATCAAGATAGTTAGAACGCCTGCTACCAAAGCGGTGCCGGCCGCGATGGCTGGCAAGTTTGGAGCTTCGCCACCGGCGAGGAAGTTGCCGTTGATGTCTGGAGTGAAACCCAAAATCAGCGGGTTCAATACCACGATATAGGCCATTGTTAGGAAGGTTACGAGACCGCCGCGAACTTCGCGCGCAACATCTGAACCACGGGCAGTAATTTCAAAATATTTATCCAAAGTGGACAAAACAATCTCCCTGAAGATGAATTTGATGTGAATCGCCAACTTCCTTGGTGGCAGTGGCTGAACCCTAGAACAAATGTGCAGACGAAAATGACATTTACGATACTAGGCTGTAACCATGTCGAAAAAGCCCGAACTAAAGTCTTTGCCTGCGCTTGATGTTGATGCTATCAATGTTGGCCGAATCGGCACGGCAATCTGGGCAGTAGTAGCCGCGGCAGCTTGGATTTTTGACTTACGTTTTGGTGGGGTTTGGGAGGAATTTCCCGAGATTGCGACCGTGGGTTTTGCCCTCGGCCTAATCGGTTGGTACCACGTTAGTCGTCGAGCTCGGATTCTGCGGGAGCGGAAAGCTCGGGCTGCGACTCAGAATCAGTAACTTCAGCCATTTCAGCCAAATCTGCAGTCTCAGGAGCTTCGGTTTCGACTGTAACCTCGGCAGATTCGGCTACTACCTCTTCGACCTCAACAGCTGGCTCTGGCAATTGACTCCGGTCAATTTCTTCATAGCCAAACTCATCAATCACAATCTCAGTGACGGGCAAAATCCCAACCTCAACCACGGATTCGGAATGTGCGCCACATCCGTGGTCCATAGTCACAACCCGGCCGTCCGAGGGCGAGATTGGGTTTGCACAAACACCAAAGGCTTGGCCGAGTCGACCACCGATAGTGAGCAACCAACCACAACTGCTGCAAGGTAAATCTGCATAGCGAGCAAACTGGGTACGAGGTCCGTGATCGCCATCCCGCCAGCGGTATACCGCCTCGACCAACCCCGAATCAGACAACGCCCGCTGGCGACCAAGTCCAATCTCCCAATATGTTGGAGAGAGCGGCTCGACTAATTCAGTTTCTAAAATTTCTGTGTAGCCAGGGCGTAGTCGATCATCATCAGCCGCGGTTGGGACTACATCACCAGGGGCCAGGTCACCTGGTTGGATTCGCTCGGACCACGGCAGCCATGGTTTTGCGATTAGTGAATCTGGGCCGGGTTCTAGCCAGATCTCGTTGATAGTGGTTGCGTCCGGCGAAATCGAGCAAGACCAGCGCCAATCGACATAACCCGGGTGGGTGCTGCTGAAACGGTAGATATCAAACCCATCGATACTGTCTACTTGGAGAAATTCACCAACCGAGTCGGCTTCAGCGATCTCCAGTACGGCTAGGCGCGCAATCTGGATTGCGTCATTACTCATCGATTTCTCCCTGCAAGTGCTTGCGGACGAGTTTACTTCGGTTTCGTGCAGCCAATCGCAACCCAATCAACAACATCCCAAAGCCAACTCCGGTTGTCATGGCAAGCCACCACCAAAGTGAACTCAACTGAACACCTGTAACTAATGGTGTCAGTGCAATAACCGAGAGCAATAAGCCCAAAACCATAACTCGAGCTCCCCAGGTGATCATGAAGTCAGCACTGAGCTTGTCTCTTTTCGGGCGATTCACCCGCACAGATTACAAATACTTGGGTGTTATGTCAGTTTCATGGCTAACCTTGCCCAATCCGCACAGTGCGGCACGTCTTAGTAGACGCGAATTGAGTGAGGTGGCTATGCCTACCGGCAAAGTTAAATGGTTCAAAGTTGAACAAGGGTTCGGATTTATTGCATCCGAAGATGGCTCGGATGTGTTTGTGCACGCAACCGCCCTGCCAGATGGTGTGGCTTCGCTAAAGCCTGGCCAGCAGGTTGAGTTCGGTATTGTCGACGGCAAGCGTGGCCCACAGGCACTCTCAGTTCGACTGATTGGCGAACGCCCTTCACTCGTCAAAGGCACCCGCAAAGGTGCTGAAATTCTCTCAATCCAGATTGAAGATTTGATTGTGCTACTCGATAAAGTTTCTAATGACCTCAAAGCTGGTCGTTACCCGAACGATTCGACTGCTGCCAAAATCGCAACCATCTTGCGCGCTACCGCTGATGACTTGGATGTTTAGCGCGTAAGTTCTTCGTAATTTTGCTTTAGCCAGTCTGGAAAGTCTTCCAGGCTGGCTAAAACTTTATCTGGACCCGCTGCCTCTAAGTCTTCGATAGAGGTGGGACCGGTCGGCACCACGACTGAAAGTGCGCCAGCCGTGCGAGCTGCAATCACATCGCCGGGATGATCCCCAACATAAACCAAAGCTTTCTCTGCCGACAGCGCTGCACCTTTTTTCTCGGCAAACAAATAGCCGTGAATCGCATCTGCAGAAAGCCCCACCACATCTAAAACTCGCTGCACAAAGTCAGCTTTTTTGGCACTGACCACGACCACTTTGCCGCCCCGCGATTGAATTGCTTCTACCGATGCTTTTGCGCCCGGCAATAAAACAGACTTGGGAATCCCAAATTCGCCGTAATAGGCGCGGTACTCGTCGAGCAACTGTTCGTACGGCAAATCTGGCAACCACATCGGAAACACCTGATCAAGTGGCAGCCCGATTGTTGCAAGTGCATCCGCCATCTCAATCTTTACGCCATGATCAGCACAAACTTTTACTAATGCCTCACTGATACCTTCGGCTGAATCGACCAGCGTCATATCGAGATCAAAACCGATTACTAAATCCGGCATTAGCTACCAATCTGTATGCGTTGAGTTAAATACTTTGCAATCGTAGCTTCATGCACTTCGACACCGATGCCAGGCTTTGAAGGCACTTTCATGTGACCAGCTTCGAGTTTGAATGCATCGGTAATGTCCTCAGCATAAAAACGTTCGCTCTCCGAAATGTCCCCAACCACGCTGTAGGCCGGCAGCCCAGCCATCGCAATGTTTGCCGCTCGGCCAATACCCGTTTCCAGCATGCCACCTGCCCAAACTGCGATACCTCGATCTAAACACAAATCATGAATGTCACGGGCTGCTAAATATCCGCCCACTCGGCCTGGCTTAATGTTGATGATGCTGCAGGCTTTCAAATCAAGTGCTTGTTCAGCTGTTTCCAGACTGATGATTGATTCATCTAAACAAACAGGCGTCTGGATTTGATTTGCCATTTCGGCATGGCCAAGTAGATCTTCTTCAGCAAGTGGTTGTTCAATTAAAAGCAGGTTGAATTCGTCAAGTTGTTTTAGATGGCGAATGTCGCCGCGTGAATACGCTTGATTTGCATCGACTTGCAGCGGGATGTTCGGCCACAGCCGCCGCACTTCTTTAACAGCCGCAATATCCCAGCCTGGTTGGATTTTCAGTTTGATTCGCACATAGCCAGCATCAACATAACTCGCCACCTCATCGATTAAGGTCGTCATTTGATCATCGGCTGGGATTCCGACTGAAACTCCACTCGGAACATATTCGCGAATCACTCCAAAATAGTTAGCCCAACTTTTGCCGAGCGCTTTCAACTCCGCATCAAGAACCGCCATTTCTAGTGCAGCCTTGGACATCGGATGGTTGCGGATTGGTTTAAAAAGTCGCGCAACATCACTTGCTTCGATGTCCCCGGCAGCAAGCAATCGTGGTGCCAAGTAATTAGAAATGACATCAACAGCGCCCGCTACATATTCAGATGAATAAAGCGGATCTCGACCAGCTACACACTCACCCCAACCAACACCAGCATCGGTATGCAACTTAACTATCAGGACGTCGCGCGCTGTTTCAGTACCGAACGAAGTTCGAAAAGGCCGCACCAAAGGGAGTTCAAGTTCGAGTAACTCAACTTCTCTAATTCGCATTTTTCCATCCAAAAACATAGAAGTCATCGTTCGTTAAACCCAGCAAAGTTCGGCCACTTGCTAATGCTGCTTGGATTTCTGAGCGAACTCGATAGCGCCACTCCAAAGCAACATCAGGATTCTGTTTACGCAAAGAGATTATGTCTGCCGGAATCTCCACCACAATCGCATCCTCTGGAATCTCGCGCAGTGGATTAACTTGACCTGCTAAAGCAGCCATAGTCGATTCGGATTGCAATTCCCACCAAGCAATTAGTCGATCGGTCTCATCGCCAGCATTTAAATCATCGGCCATCAATCCATAGAAATTCGGCTCGTACGAATGCAGGTCGATACCTAATTTCAAGATGTTTATCCGCAAGTTGCGTCGAACCAATGGATCAAAAGTCCAGGCGATGGTGGCGATGCCATTTTCCAAAGCCCAAGCTCGCTGATCCAGCTTCAATAAAGTGCCAATGCCGGCATCACGATGTTCTGGTAGCACCGCATTCATATGTGAATGCAGGTGCACATCCCAAGTTCCGTCAGCGTTTTGGTGGCGGGCCACAAACGAAATAATTGCTCCAACCGGCACTTCTGCGTCCGTATCCCGATAGGCCGCAGCCACATATCCCCCGCTATGCGAAAGTGCTCGCAAGAGATTTGATGTGATTTCTGTGCCGTTGTTGGGATTCACCCAAACTGCATCACAAACTTGACGAGCGTGTTCAAGTTCTTCGACTGTCGTTAGTCGCTTGATGAACACGCTCGTCATATTTAGTTACTTTGCGATTGTGATTGCTGGTGAAATGGCCATGCGACCATTTGGAGTTCGAATCACAGCTGCAACATCAATACTGCCATCAACATCCCAAGCCCACTCAGGTACGACCATCCGATAGGTGTTGTTGTCGTCGGCACCCATTACCTGCCATTCGGCTGCACCCGATGTGCGGTAGACAAAAGTGGCAACCGCAGGACTTGTGGTTCCGGTGAGCTTTGC